>CACPJE010000014.1 GCA_902634045.1 uncultured Pelagibacteraceae bacterium | reverse complement strand
TTTGTTCTTTTAGCATACTTTCAAGTTTATTCTTATTTTCAAAATTTATATAGCCCATTCCCAAAGATTTATCCAGATAATGACCGTACATTCCAGAAGTTATTTCACCCACTGCTTTGCCGTCATAGAAAATAGGTTCATTATGGTATAGAAGAACATTTTTATCGTGTAAACTAAAATTTACTCGTCTTTTTGTACTTCCTTTCTTTAGTTTTTCTTCAAGTTTTTCCTGACCTAAAAACTTTTTAGGTTTTTTTAAATTTACACAAAATCCAACTCCTGCTTCATATGGGTCTTCTTCAATTGTAATATCATGACCCCAGTGAAGATAGCCTTTTTCCATACGTAAACTATTCAAGGCATGATATCCAGCAAGTAACAAATTGTATTTTTTTCCTTCACAGTAAATTAAATCAAACACTCCCTGCATATCATCCATAGGAATATAAATCTCATAACCCAACTCACCAACGTAGGTAATTCTGTTAATTTGGCATTCTGCATTTAGGATTTGAGCCTTAATTGAATGACCAAAGGGGAATGTATTGTTTGATACGTCTTCATCAGTTATTCTTTGCAATAAATTTCTTGATTTGGGTCCCATGATAGAAAGGCAGCCAAACTTTTCTGTTATATCATCTATCTGTAAATCTACATATTCAGTGGAATTATTTTTAATCCAATAAAAATCTTTATTATGAGAAGTTGGAGAAGTAATTGCCATAAATTCTTCTTCGCCTAATCGAGTAATAGTTAAATCAGACTCTGTTCCAGACTCAGAATTTAACATTTGAGTATAAACGATCTTTCCAATAGGCACATCCATTTCACTAACACATAAATAATTCAGCAAACTAAGAGCATCTTTTCCATGGATTAAAAATTTAGAAAATGACGTTTGATCAAAAAGACCAACCGACTCCCTTACTGATAAATGCTCGGAACGTGATTTATCAAACCAATTTTGCTTATTAAAAGAATATTCATAAATTGCATCTTCGGGTTTATTTGCGTACCAATTTGCTCTTTCCCATCCTGCCAATTCACCAAAGCATGCTCCATGTTTTTTTAAAGTTTCATGTAGCGGGGAAAGCTTCATGTTTCTTGAAGTTTCATATTGATAAAATGGCCAATGAATCTTATAAAGCAATCCAAGTGTCTCAGTACTTCTCTCTTTTAAATAATCTTCATTGTTCTGAAAATCTAAAACTCTAGCTATATCTACATCCCATAAATCAAAAGGAGCTATTTCATCAGTTATCCATTCAGACATTACTTTCCCAACTCCACCTGCTGACTGAACTCCTATAGAATTAAAGCCAGTTGAGACAAATATATTTTTTTTATTTGGTACCTTTCCTAAATAATATCGATCATCAGGTGTAAAACTTTCTGGTCCACAAAAGAATGTTTGGATGCCAAGCTCATTGAGTATGGGTAATCTATTCATTGCTTTGAGTAGTATAGGCTCAAAATGATCATAATCTTCAGGTAAACTATCAAATTCAAATTCCTCAGGGATCCCTTCCATGCCCCATGGCTTTGCTTTAGGTTCAAATGCGCCTATTAATAACTTACCAGCATCTTCTTTTACGTATATGTAGGAGTCAGCTACTCTTAATATAGGTAGGTTTTTTGGAATGTTTTTGGATGGCTCAGTTAAAACATAAAAATGTTCACAGGCATGTAAAGGTATATTAATGCCACAAAGCTTTCCAACTTCTCTACTCCACATACCAGCGGCAATAACAATTTTATTACATTTAATTTCCCCCTTATCAGTGACAACTATCTTTACTGACCCCTCTTCTTCAATAAATTCAATAGCTTTAGTTTGCTCAAATATCTGTGCACCATGAAGTTTTGCTTCTTGAGCCAAAGCCATTGTTACATCAACTGGATTAATCTGTCCATCTTTAGGTAAAAATACACCTCCAGCTACTCCATCTATATTTAATAAAGGATAGCGTTCTTTAATTTCATCTTTTTCAAGAATAGAAATATCCAATCCAAAATTTCTTCCCATCGAAGTACTTCGTTTAATTTCTTCCATCCGATCAGAACATTCAGAAATATTTAATGAACCATTTTGGATAAATCCGAGTGAACGATTTTTATTATTTTGCAATTCTTGATATAAATCAGTTGAATATTTAGCCATCAAAGTAAGATTTTTTGATGATCTTAATTGACCAACAAGCCCAGCAGCGTGCCAAGTTGTTCCGCATGTTAAAGATTTTCTTTCAAGTAAAACAGTATTTACATTTTTTTTTGCTAAATGATAAGCAATGCTGCAACCTACTACTCCACCTCCAATAACTATGACTTCCACATTTTGAGGAAGTGTACTTTTTCTTGTCATAATTATTAGAAGTTAATATTGGACGACTACTTCCTTAATTTTTTGAAGCATCTCATCAATGTGTTTTTCTTCAGCTATTAGTGCAGGTGCAATTATACCTGCATCTCCTGTAAATTTAATATGCACTCCATTAGCAAAAGTTTTCTTCTGGGCATCATAACCTCTAACGCCAGGAGCTTTATCAACAGCAAGATCAATTGCTGCCATTAGTCCATCTCCTCTAATATCTGTTACAGCTGGTATTCCAGTGAAAGTATCAAATACTGCATCTAAAAAATAAGAAGACATCTTTTCTGCTTTTTCAAAGATATTTTCCTTTTCGTAAATATCTAGAGTCGCCAATGAAGCTGCCACACATGCAGGATGTCCTGAGTATGTATATCCATGAAAAAACTCGACTCCATGTTCTGGACCATTATCTACAATAGCATTGTAAATCTTATCTGAAACTCCAACTGCACCCATTGGTTGAGCTCCATTAGTAATAGCCTTAGCCATTAAAATCATATCAGGCTGAACATTATATTTTATTGCGCCAAAAGCTTTTCCAGTTCTTCCAAAGCCTGTAATAACTTCATCAAAAACTAAAACAATTCCATATTTATCACATGTTGCTCTAAGTTTTTCTAAATATCCCTTTGGCGGAACTAGTGTTCCTGTAGAACCGGCAATAGGTTCAACAAAACAACCAGCTATTGACTCTGGACCATACATATCAACGAATCTCTGTAAATCATCGGCTAAGTGAGCACCATTCTCTGATTGACCTTTAGTATATTTATTTTCCTCTAGCCAAGTATGTCTAAGATGTATTACTCCAGGCATTGAGGCGGTAAATATTTCTCTATTTTTTATCATGCCACTTAAAGATGTGCCGCCGATGTTCACGCCATGATAAGCACGCTCTCTTGATACAAATTTCATTCTATGTGCTTGACCAATTGCATGCTGATAAGCTTGAATAATTTTTATCGCAGAGTCTACAGCTGTTGAACCACAAATAGTAAAAAATACATTGTTTAAGTCACCTGGCAGCATCTTTGCAACTTTTTCCGCAAGAGTAAATGCTGGCAAATGAGAAACCTGGAAACTTGGTGAATAATCTAATTTTAAAAGCTGCTGATGAACCGCTTCAGCTATTTCTTTTCTGCCATGGCCAAGAGGTACACAAAAAAGTCCTGAAGATGCATCAATGACTTGATCACCTTTATGATTCCAATAGTAAACACCCTCTCCTCTATCAAGCAGTCTTGGATCTTTCTTAAAATCTTTATTTGCTGTAAAGGGTAGAAAATAGTTTTCTAATGAGTTTGTAGAAGGTGATGTATTTGCCATAAGTATCCTTTCAAATCAGCTTATACCGATCAATTAATGATAAATTCTAATATTATTTAGGCTACTTGACCAGATTTTCCACTTGAATGAAAGCTCTCATTTTTGGCGGCCATATCTCTTAATAGCTTACAAGGAATAAATCTTTCTCCATATTTTTGTGCAAGATTATCAGCTTCGGTGACAAAATCTTTAATGCCTATCATATCAATATAAGACAAAGGTCCTCCGGTCCACGGTGCCATTCCCCATCCTAGAATTGCTCCAATATCTGCATCACGAACATCCGTTAATACATTTTCTTCATAGCATTTAGCAGTTTCTAAAGCTTGGATGTAGAGAAATCTTTTCTTAAGTTCGCTAACCTCAGGCTGTTCATCACTTTCCTTGCATAAATTAGAAAGCTCAGGCCACAAATATTTTTTACCATTTTCAGGATATTCATAAAAACCTTTATTGTTTTTCTTTCCATACCGACCTTGCTTATCAACCATTTCCTCAAGTAGTGTGTACATTGGGGTAACAGGAAACTCTTTTCCTTCTGCTTCTAAATCTTTTTTTGTTTGCATTGTAACTTTCCAAGCTAGATCTAAAGCAACAGCATCAGAAAGTGCCAAAGGCGCCATAGGCATACCTGTCATTTTTCCAGCATTCTCTATTAATGCAGGCTTTATACCTTCAGCCAACATTGCAACTCCTTCACCAGTGTAGGTACCAAAAACTCGACTTGTATAAAAACCTCTGCTATCGTTAACAACAATTGGAGTTTTTTTAATTTTTTGAACATAATCCATCGTTTTAGCTAATGTTTCTTGTGAAGTCTCTTTACCCATAATAATTTCAACTAAAGGCATTCTTTCAACAGGTGAAAAATAATGAATTCCAATAAAATTATTTGGACGTTTAGAATTCTCTGCAAGCCCAGTTATCGGTAACGTTGAAGTGTTTGATCCAAAAACAGCTGTTTCTGCAATCTGAGCCTCAGCTTTTGCTGTAACATCTGCCTTAATATCTCTATTCTCAAAAACTGCCTCTACAATTAGGTCAGCTCCTTGAAGTAAAGAATAGTCAGTAGTTGGAGTAATTAAATTTAGTAGCTTTTCTTTTTTTTCCTCAGTTGTTCTTTTCTTACTAAGCTGCTTATCTAATATCTTAGTAGAGTATTCTTTTCCCTTTTCTGCAGCTGCTTGATCAGTATCAATTAAAATAACTTCAATACCTGATTTAGCTGTAACATAAGCTATTCCAGCTCCCATTAAACCTGCCCCAAGTATTCCAATTTTCTTAACATCATATTTTTCAAATTCTTTCGGTCTTCTTGCGCCTTTATTTAACGCTTGCATATTAACAAATAAGCTTCGAACCATATTTCTTGAAACAGGATCCATAACAACTTTAGTAAAGTATCGAGCTTCAATTCTTAAGCCAGCATCTATTGGAACTTGGACACCTTCATAAATAGCAGAAAGTATTGCTGATTGAGCAGGGTAATTATTATAAGACATCTTTCTGAGAGTTGACGAAGACGCAGCCCAAATCATTGCTCCTTTAGGAGTGTAAGGTAATCCACCAGGGAATTTGTATCCTTTTTCATCCCATGGCTGCACAGCTTTACCACCATCAGCAATATACTTCTTTGCAGCAACAATTAGGTTTTCTGCATCAGTTACTTCATGAATTAAACCAGAACTTAATGCTTTCTTTGGAGTAAATGGAGTGCCGGCCATAAGAAAGCCCATTATATCCTGATTAACACCAGCCAAGCGCGGAACTCTTTGAGTCCCTCCAGCTCCAGGAATTAATCCAACTTTTGCTTCAGGCTGACCAATTTGAATTTTATCATTGTCAATTGCTACTCGGTAATGACAAGCTAAACAAATTTCAAATCCACCTCCAAGAGCATGACCATTGATCGCGGCCACAAAAGGTTTTCCAGAATTTTCCATACTTCTAAAAAGTAACTGCATTTCCATGTTACCATTGTAAATTTTTTCAGCAGCTTTAACTTTATCTTCTTGAATTTGATCAAAACCAAATACATCGGCTGAAGTAAGATCTGCTCCTGCTATGAAAGCATCTTTTGCACTTCTTAAAATAATTCCTTTTACATTCTCATCTGGAATTAGTTTATTAAGAATATCTTTGTACTCCCCAAGTGACTTAAAGTTAAGAACGTTCATTGAACGATCTTCAAGATCCCATGTTATAACGGCAATACCGTCACTATCTATTTCATAACTTAAATCAGACATTATACTTCCTATTTTGAAAATTTAATTAGACGCGCTCTATTACTGTCGCAGTACCCATTCCACCACCAACACACAGGGTTGCAAGAGCTGTTGACTTATTAGTTCTTTCTAATTCATCAAGAACAGTTCCCAAAATCATTGCTCCTGTAGCTCCTAAAGGATGGCCCATTGCAATAGCACCACCGTTTACATTAATATCAGAATGATCAATTCCCATATGTTCCATATACCTTAGAACCACTACTGCAAAAGCCTCATTTAACTCCCAAATATCAATATCACCTTTGTTCATTCCAAGATTTTTTAATAACTTATCCGAAACATATCCAGGACCTGTAAGCATTATACTTGGCTCGGAACCGGTGGATGCAAATCCTTTAATTTTTGCTCTTGCCTTAAGACCATATTTTTCACCCATATCCTTATTTCCAAGTAAAATTCCTGCAGCACCATCAACAATCCCAGAAGAGTTACCAGCGGTATGTACGTGGTTAACAGCTTCGACTTCTGGATATCTTTGTTGAATAGTAGAATCAAACCCAGCCATCTCACCCATCATAGCAAATGAAGGATCTAGAGAACCTAATGACTGCATTGTTGCTTCTGGTCTCATATGCTCATCATGATCAAGAATTGTTAAGCCATTAATGTCTTTCACTGGGGTAATAGATTTGTCAAATCTATTTTCGTCCCAGGCTTTTTTTGCTCTCTTCTGACTTTCAACTGCATAACTATCAACATCATCTCTTGAAAAACCATATTTAGTAGCAATCAAATCTGCACTAATTCCTTGAGGAACAAAATAATTTTTTATCGCAACAGAAGGATCAGCAACCATCGCTCCACCATCCGAACCCATTGGAACTCTCGACATTGATTCAACTCCGCCCCCAATTGACATTTGAGCTTGTCCAGACATAACTTGAGCAGCAGCCATATTAGTTGCTTCCAATCCTGAAGCACAAAATCTATTAATTTGAACTCCAGAAACAGATTGATCGTAATCAGCATTTAAAACTGCTGTTCTTGCTATACATGCACCCTGTTCTCCAACCGGTGCAACACATCCTAATACAACGTCATCTACATCTGCTGTATCAATAGTATTTCTGTCTTTGATGTTATTTAAAACTTGAGTTGCTAACTCTAAGGCGGTTACTTCATGCAGAGTACCATTCTTTTTTCCCTTGCCACGAGGCGTTCTTACGGCATCATAAATAAAACAATCAGTCATTAAAAAGCTCCAAAATTAAAAAAGTTTTATGATTATAAGTATAAGTTTAGGTCAAACAATAAAAAAAATGAACTAAGTGTCATGTTTTATTATAATAAAATTTAATAAAATCAATAAATTAGAACTGAGTGTTACTATAGTGTCAGATTTCTAATTCTTCAAAAGTATTTAGATCAGGTGAACCATTAGCATATCTAAAAATAGGTTTCTTCTTACCACGACTAGGTTGAAAGCCTGGAATGGCAATTAAACAAGACGACACAGTTTGAAATCCAATATCTGTTTTAATGCACATAGCAGTAAGTGGTTCATTATTCTGACAATAAGTGCTTCCTAGTAAAGTTTCCCAATCTTGCCATTCGTCTTTAGAAGGCATAGGAGCTGCTGCTAAAGAAAATTTTGATAAATAATTTTTGATTCTGCCTGAGGTAACATCATTTCGATCATAAGCTGTAATCATTGACAGCCCATCTGGAATATTAAAATATTCTATAAATGATGAGCCTTCATGAGACTTAATCCAGTATGCATTTAAATTATCACCTACAAACATATTAAATCCACGATATGAGTCTTTTTCAATTTCGATTAAGGCATTTAAAGATTCGCTTGCATCAGCATGATCAAGTGCTTCAAGAACAAGTTCTCCTCTTGATCTTTTATTTTCCATAGGTCCCAATGTATCCATACGATTCATTATTGCTGCTACAACACCTTCATCATTTATTCCAAGCCAAGAGCCTCCAGCTTCTAAATCTTTTCCAGCAAAAACATGTGGACGATCATCCCAATGTTTTCCTGGTGGTAAGCATTTACGACTGACCATTTCATCTCTATTTGCCCCAATGATTAACGGCCATTCGCTATCACTTTGTCTTAAAATTACTATCGAACACATTTGATTTTTTCTATAATTTTACTAACTTAATCATATTATGAACAAGGAAAAAACAGCTTTAGTGATTGAAGGTGGTGGAAATAGAGGTGTTTTTTCCTTTGGTATCACTGATTCTTTTATAAAAAATCATTTTGACCCATTTGATATCTATATTGGCGTTTCAAATGGAGTGGCTGTTCTTTGCTGGTACTTGATTAGAGAGTCAGAAAACAATCTGGAAAAGATGCTTTATAGTGCTAGTGGAGACTACATAAATTATAAAAATCTTTTTCTAAATAAAGACATTATTAAATTCCATAAACTTTATAAAGATGGTGAGAGAATGTTTAAACCAAGTATGGAAAAAATAGCTCAAAATACAATAGGAAAAAAATATATATCTGTTGTGACTGATGCGGAGACTGCTGATGCAGAATACTATGCTTTTGATGATAATAATTTGAAAGATAAAGAAAGTTGGATGGAGATTATGATTGCTTCTGGAACTCTACCTTTCCTTGTAAAAACACCAAGTTTAATTAGTGGTCGTAGAAAATTTGATGGTGGCATAGCTGATCCATTGCCTGTAAAAAAAGCTTACGAATTAGGTGCTAAAAAAATTATTGTGATTAGAACTTATGAGAAAGAATTTAGAAGAAAAATTAAATTAGAAAACTATATTGGTGCATATTTTTCAAAAGAATATCCTGAGCTCCGCAAAGCTCTACTTACTCATGATAAAACCTATAATAATGCATTGGATTTTATTCATAACCCTCCATCAGATTGCGAAATTATTCAATTATGTCCACCAACTAGACTAAAATCAAAACGAGACTCAAAAAATATTAGTGTTTTAAAAGCTGATTACGAATTAGGAAAAAATATTGCTGAGAATTTTTTAAATAATTTAAGTAACTGATTTTATAAATTCACCGATTTTATTCTCAACAGTTGTTGTTGTTTTGGATGGAAATGCATCAAATGCATGATCTGCTCCTGGCACAATTATTATCTCCGCTTTCGAACCATAACTCAACCATCGTCCATACATAAACAATGAATCATCAAGCAATAGATCTCTTGTACCGACAGTAAATAATGCTGGAGGCATTTCAGATAAATCACCTTGAATAGGTGAGACATCCGGTAGACAAAGATTTTCATTTCCTTGAAAATAAGAATCTCTAAATTTTTTTATCATTTCATATGATAATAAAAAAATTTCATCAGAACCTTTTTTTCTAACTGCACTAGGAGTAAGTCGAGCATCATAGGATCCGTAAACAAAATTTACCCCTTTAATCTTATCTAAAAGCTGTTTATTTTTAAGTCTGAGCAAAGTAACTGCTGATAAATTTGCACCTGCCGACTCTCCTCCAATAATAATATTTTCAGTCTTAAATTCATTTTTTGAATTCTCTATCAGCCAGAGTGCAGCTGTTTCACAATCATCAGGTGCAGCTGGATAAGGATCTTTTGGAGCAAGTCGATACTCAACACTGACTACAACACAATCTAGATTTTTTGAAATTTTTTCAAGTGATTGATCTTGCATATCAGCAGCACCAATACAGTGGCCGCCTCCATGTATGTGTAAATAGATAAACTTAGGATTGTCATGTTTAAATATTCTTATCATTACGTTTCGATTGTTATGCTCAACTATTTTATTTTTTGCTCGATCAGAATGAGGCTGAAAAGCAAGTAGCCCTCCTCCCTTTCTTCTTATATCTTGTAGAACATCGAAAGGTATCTCATGAGACGGTGGAGCATTGCTTAATAAACTATGAATATGCTCATTCATTTGATGAATATCTTCAGATATATTGCTTTCCTCAAACGCTTCGGGTGTAATAGATGTGTAAATCATTATTTAGGGTCAGACTCTATTCTTAATAAAATTAAATGTTCTGTTTAATATTAAAACATAAATAGGAAGAAATGCTAAATAACAAACTAAAAGCTTAAAGATTAAATCATTGTTTGCAATATTCACCCAATTCTCTCTCATGAATTCATCTGAAGAATTGTAAAATGCAATACCATAAAATAAATATGTATCTAATATTTGAGCATAAAATGTACTTAATATAGGAGCAATGAACCAGTAAGAGTTCATTGAAAATCCATCATCTTTAAAATCCCTTTGAACTTTAGAAAAAACAAATATATCCAAAATCTGTCCCAATCCGTATGCGCTAACTGAAGCAATAGCAATCCTAAAATCAGCAAAATAAAATGAGATAAAAAAAGCAGGAATAAATGAATATGTGATTATTTTTCTCGCAGTCAATGCACTTGATAATCGAACAGTTAAATCAGTTGCAAGAATAATAAAAGGGAAAGTAAATGTTGCTATTGTGAAATCATATCCAAATAGATTGATAGGAAATTGGACCAGATAATTTGAAATAGCAATTATAGCACAATGAAAAAATACCAAATAATATATTAGCTTTTTATTTCCAATCATATGATACTAAAGTTAATCCAGATAATTGTTAAAACTAATAGAATCGCCATTGTTCCATTAAAAATTTTAATTGCTTTTTTAGACTTAACAAAGTTATTAAAAAAAACTCCTATAGATGTCCATGTCAAGACTGCCAAAATATTTGAAATTAAAAAAGCTAAGAAAATTAATGACATTCCTTGATTAAAGCTGCTTATAAACTCAAAATTAGCATGATCAGTGTAAATAGAAATAGTTGTAATCGCCATCATCACCCCTTTAGGATTTACATACTGAAACAACGAGGACTCTAGAAATGTTATTGGTTTTGATTTTGTATCATCTTGAGTATTAACTGAAAAATATATTCTATATGCAAGATACAGTAAATAAAGTGAACCAAGAATTCTCAATATAGTTTGAACAATTGGATATTGATTAAATACAGTAATTAGTCCCAAACTTAATACTAATAGTAAAGATAAGAATCCTAAAACCACACCTAACATATGTGGGATACTCCTTGAATATCCAAAATTCTTGCCTGAAGCCGTCAACATAATATTATTTGGACCAGGTGTGCCAGATTGGATGATGCAAAGCATTTGTAGGGGTAGGAAATATTCGATCATCTTAGAATTTGTTAAAGAACTATAAAGTAAAAAGAAGTAATAATAACAACTATTGTAGGCAAAATCAAATTATGCAAGTTCTCATCAACTTTATAAGTCTTTACTTCTTCATTAATTTTAAAAGGAAGATGCTTATTTTTACCAGGTAGTAATCTTAATTTTTTACCAAATGTATATTTAAAAGGAGTCCTTCCACCGTGATCAGATAACGTTCCTTTAAAAATTGGCATACTTAATAAAGTTATAATAAAAGATCCAACAAAGCCTACGTACCAGAATAGCCAAAAGAAAAGTTGGTAGGGATAGTAAAAATCAGGAATCTTAATCCAAAGTACAATTAAATTTAGTATCATGATGGGGTAAAATCCCAGAACTTGCCAAACTACATGAAAACGTGCATGCCCCGTCCAATCAGGATGAGTAGCGTGTGTCTTATTAAAATCAGCGATTGTTGGCCCAATAGTTAATGCAATAGTTATAATTGAGAAAATAATTCGTGGAATCAGATTCTGGTCATATAAGTCCATAAATTTATTTAAATTTTTTATGCATATTTATAGCCGCTTGAATTCCTTCAACTGGTCTCTTACCATCAGGTACAGTATTCCCTTTTTTTGTAAGATTTTCTAATGGCTCCCCATTTTTATACATCTGATAAAGAATATCGATATCCATATTTGTGCCAACTGGTTCTTCAGGAAAACCTCTTGCAGAAATTTCTTTTTTATATTCATCATCATTTTTCCAATGCTCAAAAAATAATTCTACAAGATTACCATCTGGGTCTTTATAATACATACCAGTTATCCATCCGTGGTTAATTGTCCAGTAAGGTTTAAGACCCCTTTCTTTCGCCTTGTGATAAAATTCAAACCATCTATCTATTGGGTTAAGACGGTAAGATATGTGGTCTAATCCAATAGTTGTTGGAACATTTTTATTAAGCCAATTTTTTAAACCTAAAACAATTCTGGCTATAAATCCTAGTTTTTTGATTCCTGGTTCAGTATTTGCAATTGCAATGCGATGATGTTCTTCATCAAAAGCCAAAAAAGCAATATCTTTACTTTTATACATTGGCTTACATCCAAATAATTTTTCATAGAACATAATCATTTTCTCATAATTTTGAGTTTTAAAAGCTACGTGATGAAAACTATCAGGCGCATGCTCAGATTTATAATTTTTATATAAATTAAGATTGAGCTCTATGTCGTTATTCATGCTTAAATTTAGCCTGTATTTAGAGAAAAAAATAATATAATTATTAATATAATGAAACTAGTAACTTTTTCACATAATGAAATTGTCAAAATTGGAGCTTTAAAAGACGAGTTAATAAGTGATTTCTCTGATTCTTCACTACCAAAGAGCATGATTAATTTTATAGAGCTTGGACAAAATGGAATTGATCAAGCAAATGATCTGATTGAAAAAGGTGAAAATAGAATTTCGATTAGTGATGTAAATTTACTTGCCCCTATTTCAAGACCTAATAAAATTCTTGCTGTAGGTTTAAACTATAAAGAGCATAAAGATGAAGTTGCGGAGACGGCAGCAAAAACGATCGGTAAAGCACAAGAAAAATATCCAAATATATTTAATAAGCAAAATAGCTCAGTTATTGGCCCATATGACTCAATACACAGGCCGCGTGCGTCAGAATTTTTAGATTATGAAGGTGAACTTGGTTTTGTTATTGGAAAAAAGTGTCGTCACGTTCCATATGACAAAGCCTCTAGGGTTATTTACGGTTATACAGTTGTCAACGATGTTACAATTAGAGATTGGCAGATGCGTGGTCCTCCTATGACAATGACTATGGGTAAGTCATGGGACACGCATTGTCCTTTTGGCCCGTATATTGTGACAAGTGACGAGGTTGGCGATCCCCATGACTTAAAACTTGAAACACATGTTAATGGAGAGTTAAGACAATCTGCTTCAACGAGTGATTTAATTTTTGACTGCTTTAAATTGGTTGAATACTTATCAACTGCATTCACTCTTGAACCTGGAGACTTAATTCCAACTGGAACTCCTGCTGGTTCAGCGGTCATGACTAGGAATTGGCTTAAAGCTGGTGACGAAATTAAAATTGAAATTGAAAAGCTGGGACTCATACATAATAAAGTAATTGAAGAGCCAGAAGATACGCCCACATATTAAATCACGTGATTGAAACTGAATATGATGTAATTGTTGCTGGTTATGGACCAGTGGGTGAAACTTGTGCTAACTTGCTTGGATATTATGGCATTAAAGCTTTAATCTTAGATAAGGAAAAAAAAACCTTCCCTTTACCAAGAGCAATAACATGGGATGCTGAATGTCAGCGGGCAATGTCTCATTGTGACTTTCTAACTAAAGTAAAGACAAGAAAAATAAGAGGTGTTGATAATAAAGACGCTAATAAAAAATCAATTTTAAAAATTTCAATGGATGGTTTTGATGCATACAATTATCAACATTCAATACTATTTATACATCAGCCTCAATTTGACGAAGCCCACAGAGAGAATGCAGAAAAATATCATACCAATACCATTAAAACTGGAAATGAAATTTTAAGCGTAGACCAGTCAAATGGTATTGTGGGCTGCGCTTATAAAAATATCGAAACAGGAGAAGAATTTAAAACAAGCAGCAGGTATCTTTTAGCGTGTGACGGAGCAAATAGTACAATTCGAAAGCTTAATAATATAGAACTTAAAAGTTTAGATGCTGATGAGACCTGGATGGTAGTTGATGGATATGCTAAAAGTAAATTTGATTGTTTTGAAGATATTGATGCAATTCAGTATTGTAACCCTTCACGACCAACAACAATTATTCAAGGAGTTGATGATTGTTTTAGATTTGAAATAGCTTTCATGCCAGGTGACACCATTGACGAAATTCAAAAAGAAAAAGTTTTTAGAAGGTACATTGATCAGTGGATTGGAGATAGTGAAGTTGAATTTACTAGAACAGCAGTGTACTCATTTCACGCAGCAGATGCTGTGAAATGGAATCACAAAAATATTTTTCTACTTGGTGATGCCGCTCATCAAATGCCTCCTTTCATGGGGCAAGGAATGAATTCTGGTTGCAGAGATGCTGAAAATTTATTATGGAAGATTAATGGTGTGCTAAAAGGACTCTACTCATCTAAAATATTAGATACCTACCAGTCAGAGAGAAAACCACATGTCGCCCGAATTACTAGAGGGGCAATTAAAATGGGAGGCATTATTAATGCAAAAAGTAGGTTTAAAGCATTTATTAGGAATGCATTGCTTAGAACACAAGGTTATTTAAGAGGTAATGAAAATATATTTCCTGTTTTAAACGGCAATCGTCTAGGTGCTGGTGCTCATAAAATGCCAAAAATTAAGAGTGTTTCTATGGAAAGATATTATTTCAATGAGATAAATGTTCGTCTTCATGATGGAAGAGTTTTAAGTACAGATAATATCTTAGAAAAGAATTTTGGAATAATTTTAAATAATTTTGAAGGCAATAAAAACATTTCAGAAAATAATCTAGAACTATTAAATAGACACAATTTTAAGATCATAAATATTACCTATAATTACAATCATTCCAACTATGAAGATTACATCGCTTGCGAAGAAACACATAAAGATATGCAAATATACTGCAAAAAATTTGATTGTGATGGGGTTATCATAAGACCTGATAAATATGTATTTGATCTATTTAACTTTGATGAAAAAAATAGTCTTGAAACTATTATCAATAGAGTTTTATTAAATATTAGAGAGAAAATTGAATTTAATTGAATCACTGTTGTTAAGGAGTAAAATATAATTATGCCGTTAGATGATAAAGATAGAAAAAAAGGATTAGAGATCTTGAAAAAAATGGACCTCCTTAAAAATGATGAAACACCTGTCTCAAAAGATTTACTTAATCAAATAATTGACATGCTGTATGGAACTATTTGGTCAAGAACTGAACAATTATCACTTCAAGAAAGAAGTATGATTACCCTTACAGTTTTGGTAGCTCTTAATAGAGAAAACGAATTAAAAACTCATTTAAGAGGAGCTAAAAATTTAGGAATAACAAAAGAAAAAATTGAAGAAATGATATTGCATGTAGCTCATTACAGTGGTTTTCCAACAGCGGTTTCAGCTAGCCAATTGTTGAACAAAATATGGGATGAAGAAAAAAAGTCCTAAAAATATAAATCTAGCTGGCAAGCAGGAATACACAGTATCAAACTCGAATTCAGAGTGGGTACTTTTTCACAATAACTTTTCTCTTTGTTCACGTAAAGTAAGAGTGTGTCTTGAGGAATATAAGATTGACTATCATCCTATTCATATTCATATACTTGAAACTAAGGATAGTGAAAACTTAACTCCTGAATTTTTAAAAGTTAATCCAAAAGCAACTGTACCTGTACTTCTGCATAAAAACTATCCTATTTACGAATCTCATGAGCAGATTGAATACCTAACAAGTCGTTATTTGAATGATTCAAATGCAAGTGAATCTGTAAATGAGTGGAATAGAAGAGGATCTTTAGTGGGAGATGATCTTATTAAAGGAACGAGAGAATATGCAGGCAACTGTGTTGCTTTATTAACTCAACCATTGTTTATCGCTATGTTAAAAAAAATTAATTTTTCTAAATTCTTAAAATATTTTGTAAAGCACCCTTCAAAATTTAGAGCTTTTAATTTTACTTTGTATAAAGTTATAGGCTTCTCTGTATTTAGAGTTAATTCTCCTCATCAAAAAATTGCTCTAAAAGCAATCAATCATTTAAATCTACATTTATCTGATTTAAATGATCATTTGGAAGCAAAAAAATGGATTGCTGGAGATACTTTTAGCCTAGCCGATATAACTTGGATGGTATTACTACATAGACTCGAAGAACTTCAACTTATTGATAAACTTTTAATAAATAACAAAAACTTAAAGAAATATTACTCCTTGCTCAAGAAACGAAAAAGCTTCACTGAAAGTATACTCAATTTTAATCACCCTTCAGTTGAGATGGGTATTAATCGATTAAAAAAAGAAATACTAAAAAATAAAAATCTAAGGAGTTTCTATGGTTCAATTTGATATTATTTAACTAATCTAATAAGATAATTAAAAAGAATTTAAGGAGAAGAAGATGCTAGGAAATATGATGAAAGACCAGTTATTAATTTCTGGTATCTTAGAACACGCTATACAGAATAACTCAAAAACAGAAGTAGTCAGCAATACGATTGAAGGGGGCTTACATCGCTATACTATCCTAGATTCTGCGAAAAGATCAAAACAACTCGCTAATGCTTTAACTTCAATTGGAATTAAAAAAGGTGATGTTATTGGTACTATAGCTGTAAATGGTTATAGGCATCTAGAATTATATTTTGGAGTGTCTGGTATAGGAGCAGTACTTCATACTCTAAATCCAAGACTTTTTCCTGAGCATGTCGAATACATTATTAACCATGCCGAAGATAAATATATTTTTGTAGATGCCCCCTTCCTGCCTATTATTGAAGGAGTTTTTGAAAAATTGAAAACTGTAAAAGGCGTTATTGTTTTAGCAGCAAAAAAAGATATACCAGAATCAAAGATAGAAAATCTCATTTGTTACGAAGAATTAATTTCAAAAGAATCTACGGAAATCAATTGGCCAGAATTTGACGAACACACTGCATCTTCTCTATGTTATACTTCAGGAACAACTGGAAATCCAAAAGGTGCATTATACTCTCATCGATCAACAATTATCCATGCCTGGTTTTCATCAGCTGGCAATGGTTTTAACATGACGCCAAATAGCATCGTTCTTCCAGTTGTGCCTATGTTTCATGTTAATGCTTGGGGACTACCCTATGCAGCTTTTATGTTTGGAGCAAAATTAGTTCTACCAGGGCCATTTACAGATGGAGAATCTATTACTAATTTAATCCAATCTGAAAAAGTAAAACAATTAGTTGGAGTGCCTACAGTTTGGTTAGAGTTATTAAATTATACTGAAAAAAACAACATTACATTAGATACACTAGAAACTGTTTTAGTTGGTGGTTCAGCTGCGCCAAAATCGATGATTAAAGCCTTTCAAGAAAAACATAATGCATTCATGAATCATGGTTGGGGCATGACAGAAATGAGTCCTGTTGGTACAATGAATGCTCATAAACCAGAAATGGATAAAATGGATATTGAAGATAGATATGAATTACAAACTAGTCAGGGTAAATCCATCTATGGTTGCTCTATAAAGATTATAGATGCCAACGGTAAAACCTTGCCGAATGACGGTAAAACTTATGGCAGACTAATGGTCAAGGGTCCAGGGGTTATAGAGCGGTATTATAAAGCAGAAGAATCTGCTCTTGAAGACGGCTGGTTTGATACAGGTGATGTATCTACTATATCTGAAGATGGATATATGAGAATTGTTGATAGAAGCAAAGATGTCATTAAATCTGGAGGGGAATGGATAAGTTCTATCGATCTTGAAAATACAGCTGTAGGTCATCCAGGCGTTGCGGAAGCTTGCGTTATAGGAGTATTACATCCTAAATGGGATGAAAGGCCTTTACTGTTCATTGTTAAAAATGGAATTGAAGACTGCGACAAAGATTCCATAATCAACTACCTCACAGATAAAATAGCTAAATGGTGGCTACCTGATGATGTAATTTTTGTTGAAGAACTGCCTCATGGTGCTACTGGAAAGCTTGTTAAGACTGGTTTAAGAGATGAGTACAAAAATCATCTTATTGACAGCAATTAGATTAGTTTCCTAGGAAAAATTAACACTTTTTGGTATAATCGAACTAGGTATGCTAATGACAAATCCATTTTTGGAAGTTTCTTCTACGATCCTACCGATCGTAATGCAATCCTTTGTGATTTTGATGATTGCATTTGTAATTGTTGGTACATTATTTGACATTGCTCATAAAAAGAATGCTAAGTATTTTTTTGAGAATTATAAAAAGGGTAAGGATGCTGCCACGAAAAAGCTTAGTTCTGGTGAAGTGGCTTCTATTGTAACAAAGACTGTTGCAAATGATATTTTAACAACAGCAGAACTTGGAGTTGGACAAAGAAGAATTGCTCATCTGCTGGGTATGTACGGTTCAATCTTGTTTTGGACTTGCTCTGCAATTATGATTTTTGCCTATTCCTCTGCTGGAGCAAATACTCCCAACATACTCCCTATGTTATGGCACGTTGGTGCAATTATGACCTGTCTGGGTGGATATTGGTTTTGGTTTTTTCTAAGAGTTGATGTATCTGCTGAAGCAAACAAATGGAATCGAATAATCAGAGCTGACCTATTTGTACTTTCTTTAGTCGCTGGAGCGACTTTCGGACTATTATGGTCTTACTTTCAATCATCTGGAGTTCCTATATTAGATACAATTTTCTTAATTTTGTTTGGTTTATCAAATGTTGTTCTCTTCGGTGGAGTATATTGGTCAAAATTTGCCCACATGTTTTATAAACCTGGAGCAGCAATTCAAAAAAATCTATCTGCTGCTGATGGATTTAGAGACGATCTTCCACCTCCTGCAGATAAACCAAAGCAATTTGGATTAGGAATCAAGCGAGAATCGCCTAAACACTACTAACAATGAAGAAAAATGCTATTATATATTTAACGAGAAGAAGAGAGGAATAATATGTCAACATTTGTATATATGACGAGATGTGATGGCTGTGGACACTGTGTAGATATTTGCCCCTCAGACATCATGCACATAGATAAAGAAACAAGAAGAGCAGTGAATATTGAGCCTAATATGTGCTGGGAATGCTACTCGTGTGTTAAGGCATGTCCTCAAAATGCAATTGATGCAAGAGGTTATGCAGATTTTGCTCCTATGCATCATAAAGTAAGAGTTTTACGAGAAGAAGAAAAAGGAACTATCTCTTGGAGAATAAAATTTAGAAATGGTCATGAAAAGAATTTTGTTTCCCCAATAACAACTAAGCCATGGGGTGAATATATTCCTAAACTTGCTGAAAAAGAAGTCCCCAATAAAGATGATTTAGATTCTCAGCTGCTCTACTCAGAACCTAATGGATTAAACATCGACTCTGGATTACCTAAAATCAAAAAAGAAAGTTTCAAACAAGGGGTCTACTATTAATTAATGGCTAAAGTAAAAACAATATACGAGGAATCTGACATCCTCGTTGTAGGTGGAGGAATGGCTGGCACAGGAGCTACATTCGAGTCTAGATATTGGGGAAGAGATTTAAAAATCATTTGTGTAGAAAAAGCTAATATTGATCGTAGTGGAGCTGTAGCGCAGGGTCTATATGCAATCAACTGTTATATGGGAATGCAGTGGAATGAAAATCAACCTGAAGATCACGTTCGTTATGCAAGAAATGACCTTATGGGTCTAGTTCGAGAAGACCTAGGTTATGATATGGCGCGTCATGTTGATTCAACTGTTCATATGTTTGATGACTGGGGATTGCCAATGATGCGTAATGAAGAAACTGGTCGTTATCTTCGTGAAGGAAAATGGCAAATCATGATTCACGGTGAAAGTTATAAACCGATTGTTGCTGAAGCAGCAAAAAAATCAGCCGATAAGATTTATAATAGAATAATGATTACTCACTTACTGATGGATGAAAAAAAAGATAATCGTGTGGGTGGTGCAGTTGGGTTTAATATGAGAACAGGCAACTATCATGTCTTTCGTGCTAAAGCAGTAATCATAGCCGCTGGTGGAGCTTCGCATATATTTAAACCAAGGGCAGTTGGTGAAGGAATGGGTAGAACATGGTATGCTCCATGGAGTAACGGTTCAGCTTATGCTCTACCAATCGCTGTTGGTGCTAAGATGACACAAATGGAAAATCGAATTGTCCTTACTCGTTTTAAAGATGGATACGGTCCTGTTGGTGCATATTTTTTACACCTAAAAACCTACACACAAAATGGAAATGGCGAAAACTATGAAGAAAAGTGGTATGACGCAACGAAAAAACTAGTAGGAGATTATATAGATCATACTCCAGTACCGACTTGCTTAAGAAACCATGCGTTCATTGAAGAAGTAAAAGCTGGTGGTGGCCCAATTCATATGGTTACTACAGAGGCTTTTCAAGACCCACACCTTGAAACAGTAGGCTGGGAAAATTTTTTGGGAATGACCGTAGGTCAAGCAGTTGTTTGGGCATCTCAAAATATAGATCCAAAATATACCAATCCTGAACTTACGACCTCTGAACCTTATGTGATGGGCTCTCATGCAACTTGTTCGGGTGCTTGGGTTAGTGGACCTGAAGATCTCTCTCCTCCAGAATATTTCTGGGGTTACAACAGAATGTTAACTGTTGATGGATTATTTGGTGCAGGCGATACAGTTGGAGGAAGTGCACATAAATTTTCATCAGGTTCTTTTACTGAAGGTAGACTTGCAGCTAAAGCAGCTGTGAAATATATATTTGATATGGGTGAAGATGAAATAAGTGTAAGCAATGACCAATGTGATAATTTTAAAGAAATTATTTATAAGCCTTTAGAAAATTACACAGTTGGCAGAAATGAAATCACAGCTGGAACAGTTTCACCGAGCTATATATTGCCAATTCAAGGGCTTCAAAGACTTCAAAAAATTATGGATGAATATGTAGGTGGTGTTGGCGTAAACTATATGACTAACGAAAATCTACTTAACAGAGGAATTGAATTGTTAGATATGCTTCAAGAAGATTTAGAGCATGTTGCAGCTGAAGACTATCATCAATTAATGAGAGCATGGGAATTAAAGCACCGCGCCCTAACATCTCAATGCGTTGCTGAACATACTCTTTTTAGAGAAGAGACACGCTGGCCAGGCTATTATTATCGAGGTGATCATATGAAATTAGATGATGATAATTGGCACTGCTTAACTGTTTCACGTCGTGATCCAGAAACAGGTAAATTTACACTTGAAAAAGCTCCCCTTTATCACATTGTTGATGAAGAAAAATGAGTCTGATTAAAAAAACTGATAATGAAATATTAGAAATTGCCAATCCTTTATGGGATGATCTTATACAACACTCTAATAGTCAAGATTACTTTGGATTTACAAAAAATTTTTCTGCTCGAATGTTAATGGGTGCTAATGAGCCAGAATTGGCGAAACAATGGGCAAATAATGAAGTCATTACTAGTCTAAGTATAGAAAGAGAATTTCTTGGATGTATAAGAAGAGATGAATATGTGACTGTTCTCTTCAAACAAACAAGCACAAAAGTCTCAGGAGATTATCTAGGTCGTCTAGTTCTTGGTGAAGAGGATGGACAAATTAAAATATTTGGAGCAACTATATTTTAAATTAGAGTTCTTCTTTTTTTCTCATATCCGCGCGGATCTTTGTTGCTGAAATCTTGTGTATCTCCTCGCCTAAATCATGTTCGGTAAATGTATAGCCAACACCTCTACCATATGAAATATCAACAATATTTGGAACTTTTAGAACAACAAAATCTTCGTTTTCTTTATATCCATGTTCAGCAAGACCCCTAACAATTCTTTCTTTTACATCTTCAAAGTCAAATGGATTATCTGCCTGACCTTCAACGCCTGCATCCGCACCTGCAACATCCCTATACATAATGCATACTTGACCATTTATCTCTAAAGCTTTTTTAAATAGAGCTGTATGACCATCATGCCATGGTTGCCATCGTCCTAACATTTGAACTGTTGGTTTTTGCCAATTAAACATTAGATATTATCTCCTCAGCTAGTGATTTGATTTCTTCGTCAGTTAGAAAAGATTTAATTATTTTCTGCGCATTTAATGGAGGGTCAAAAACATTATTGGTATCCTGAAATTCTTTTGATTTTTCGAGTGTATCAATATCAAAGGGAAGTTCTTTTGCATCACTGAGTTCATCTTTTTTTTCAGACACTACTCTTCCCTCTTTTACAGTATCAAGCCAAATTAAATAATCAGGATTAAAAGACTCTCTAATTTCTTTTGTAGGTGCAACAAAATCACAAATGGATATTCTACCCTTACTAGATTCAGAATCTGCAAGATTTTTCATTCTGTTAGCTTGTCTAGAACGACCTTTGGGAGAAAAATCCCAGTCATTTTCCTTCTTTCTGACAATATCTGCATTAAACCAGGCACAATTGTCAATATTGCCAACCAATCGTTCAGCAAGCCAAGTTTTTCCTGAGCCGGGTAAACCACATATCAAAATCTTCATGATCTTGTTATATCATATAAAGATTAAGTAAAAAGAGTAAGTTGACTTAGCTTTTGATAATAATAGATAAACGTAATATTAAATTTTAATCGTATAGCAATATTGTGACACCTGGAGACCCCACGTAAACTGTACAACCTAAAACATCATCTTTACCACCTACTTCAGACTTAAAAAAATCAACGTCTAATGCGTCTTCAACAGAAAACGACATTTTCAGTGTAGGTGTGGTACCAGCTTTAGTTGTATAAGGTGTAGCAAGTACATACATTAAGATCATTGATGTATCAGCTTCCTCAACATCACTCATCCATATATGTTCAGTAGAAGCATAATACCCAGCTGACATATAATAATCTTTAGCTGCCCAATTATTAGTTCCTACACCGGAAATCTGCGAACCATTAGACCCGCCTATAAAATGGTCTGCGCCCTGAGCGACTAATGATGGAAGAGAGTTCCAAGAACAGCCTTGAGCACTCGCATCGCTAACGCATGTATTCGCATAACTTATATCTGTATTTGCAGTTGTCTTAGTTCCATTATCTGTTCCAGCTGCAACAGTTGCCTCATTGCCCGCTCCATTTACAAAAGTAAGTGCCTGAAGAGTTGGGGTAAAATCTGAAGCTGAGTTGCCCT
>CACPJE010000013.1 GCA_902634045.1 uncultured Pelagibacteraceae bacterium | reverse complement strand
TGGGGGGCAACTGCAGCAATGCTGATAAATCTTTATGAAACTCTAAAATAATATAAATAACATTGTTATGGACGAGTTAAATAAAATTTTACAACTTCCTGCAGTTGAAAAAATTTTTAAAGCATTCGGTGAGAGCTCAATCTTTTTGGTAGGTGGTTGCGTTAGGGATACACTAATGAATAAGTCAGTAACTGATATTGATTTCGCCACTCCTTGTTTGCCCTTAGAAGTCATCGAGATACTCAATAAAAGTGAGATTAATTATATTGATATAGGCATTAAATTTGGAACTGTTACTGCAATTATAAATGATAAGAAATATGAGATTACTTCATTTCGAGAAGATATATCAACTGATGGTAGGCATGCAGAAGTTGTATTTAGTAAAGAAATAGAAGTGGATGCCGCAAGAAGGGATTTTACAATGAACGCATTGTATGTTGATAAAGATTGTATGATTTATGATTTTTATCATGGTCAGGAAGATTTAAAAAATACTATTCTAAGATTTATTGGAGATCCTCAAGAAAGAATAAAAGAAGATTATCTTAGAATAATGCGTTTTTTTAGATTTTTAGCGTCAAATAGTATGCAGTCTTTTGACAATGATCTTCTATCTATTCTCAGGACTGAATCACCAAATTTATCAATCATTTCAAAAGAAAGATTATGGGAAGAATTTGTTGAAATTTTAAAATCAGAAAACCCAGTTACAGCTTTAACATTAATGCAGGAAAATTCAATAATTGAAAATATTTCTGAAGGATTGCAAGTTGAACAAAGTTTTAAAAATTTAATTTCTATTGAGTCAAAAATTAAAGATGTTGATCCTATTTTGAGATTGAGCTTACTCTTTGATAACAATTCAAAGAAAATTGAAAATTTTGTTAATAATTTTCCACTTTCATCAAATAATTCAAAAACTCTTCTACAATTAGGAGAAATGAATAGAAAAATTGTTTCCTACCTTTCAATGAAAGAAGTTAGATTCTTATTATATAAAATTGGTGTTAGTAATTTTAAAAATCAAATTATTCTAAATTGGGCAAGAGATGTTCAAAATAAAAATGAAGTCAACTGGCGTTCATTGTATGAAGTGGCAATCTCATGGGAAAGACCTAAATTTGACCTAGACTCTAAAGATGTCATGGGAATGGGTATTAAAGAAGGACCTTTAGTAGGTAGTATTTTGAAGGAAGTAGAGGAATGGTGGGCTGAAAATGATTTCATTGATGATAAATTTTCACTCATTGAAAGATTAAAGGCTATTTGCCAGGCACACAAATAACTTTTCTCTTTTAAAACATGGGTTATGATTTCATATGAGCACTATTGAGATTAAAGATAATAATGGTATTCGATGGCTGACACTTAATCGTCCGGACCAGATGAATGCTTTAACGGTGGAATCATTAGTTGAATTGGGTGGTGCTTTTGATGCCATTTCTACTGACGATAATGTTAGATGTTTGGTAATTTCTGGAAATAGCCGTGCTTTTTGTTCTGGAGCTGATGTTGAAGAGTGGGCGCGAGCTGAAGCAAGTGGAACATTAGAAACTTACGGCTGGACTGAGGCAGCTCATCTAACAATGACTAAACTTGCTTCAGTTCCAAAACCTGTTGTTGCAATGATTAATGGTGCTGCTGTAGGAGCAGGACTTGATCTAGCTCTGTGTTGTGATTTTCGTTATGCATCTGATAAAGCTAAATTCAAAGCTGGGTACACTAGTATGGCATACTCCCCAGATGCTGGTTCTAGTTGGCATTTGCCCCGCATAATTGGATTAGAGCAGTCTAAGATTTTTCTATTCTATGATGAAGTTTGGAGTGCAAAGAAAGCCCTAGAAGTTGGGATGGTGACGGGTTTATTTGAAGCAAATGACCTGAAGTCAAAAGTAGAAGAGCTTGCAAACAATCTGTCTGCAGGCCCTACATTTGCTTACGGCAAGATTAAAGCTTTATTAGATTCTGGAACCAAAAATAATTTTCTCACTCAACTTCAGCAAGAAAAGGAAGCAGGTTTATTGTGTGGTCGAACGGAAGACGGAAAAGAGGCAATCAAAGCATCAATTGAGAAACGAAAACCTAAGTTTGTAGGGAGATAAGAAAATATGGATTTTCAACTTTCGGAAGAACAAGAGTTGCTAGTTAAATCTGTGCAAACATTTGTTAATAAAGAATTGCTACCCCACGAAGAAGAAGTTGATCGACAAGATGTTGTATCGCCTGAGTTAGCCGCTCAACTGCGTCGTAAGGCCCAAGACGCCGGACTTTATGCATTTAATATGCCTAAAGAGGGTGGTGGACTAGGGCTTGATTTTGTTTCACAGGCATTAATAGAGCGTGAGTTATCTAAATGTAGCTGGGCATTGCATGTGAATGTTGGCCGTCCGTCAAATATATTAATGGCTTGTCAAGGAGATCAAGTGGACGAGTATTTAAAACCTTGTGTAGCTGGTGAAAAAATTGACTGTTTTGCTTTAACTGAACCGGGGGCAGGTTCAGATGCAAATTCAATTAATACTAAAGCAAATAAGGATGGAGACGATTTTTTATTAAATGGCTCAAAACATTTTATTAGCCACGCTGGTGAAGCTGACTTCATTATTTTATTTGCCGTAACGGGTTCACATGAACATCGTAAAGGACACACTCGTAATGAGGTCACAGCATTCTTAGTAGATTCTGACAGTAAAGGTTTAACAGTTCGGCGAGGGCCAAAATGTGTGAGCAATAGAGGCTACCATACTTTCGAGCTATTTTTTGATGACTGTAGAATTTCTTCAAAGAAAGTATTAGGTGAAGTTGGTAAAGGTTGGAGTGTTGCTAATGAATGGTTGACAGCTGGTCGAGTAATGGTTGCAGCAAATTGTGTTGGTCAAGCACAAAGAGCATTGGATGCATCAATTTCTTGGTCTGCAGATCGCAATCAATTTGGTAAACCAATTGGAACAAACCAAGGTGTATCTTTTAAATTGGCAGACATGGCAACTGAAATTAAAGCAGCAGATTTAATGACACTGCATGCTGCACAGAAAATGGATCTTGGCACTATGACAGATGCAGATGCTGGTATGGCTAAATTATTTGCAAGTGAAGTTTTGGGACGAGCTGTTGATGAAGCAGTGCAGATTTATGGCGGCATGGGTTTAATGGATGAAGTTCCAATTGAGAGAATGTGGCGAAATGCTAGAATTGAACGCATATGGGAAGGCACGTCAGAAATTCAGAGGCACATTATTTCGCGTGAGTTGCTAGGCCCATATCTAAAACGATAATATGAAAAAATTAGAAAACCTTCGACGTCTTATGGCGCCTTCAACTGTTGCATTTTTTGGAGGTAAATCGATGATAGGAGCAGTACAACGCTGTCGTCAAGGAGGTTTCCAAGGTGATGTTTGGTTAGTTAATCCGAAACACAGTGAAATAGAAGGTGAGCCCTGTTTTAATTCAGTTGCTGATCTACCAGGCACTGTTGATGCAGCATTCGTAGGTACTAACAATGAAACTACAGTCTCCATTGTAGAACAATTAAATAAAGCTGGAGCAGGTGGAGTTGTTTGTTATGCATCAGGATTTGCAGAAGCTGGTTCAGCAGGTAAGAAAATGCAAGGTAAGCTTATTAAGGCTAGTGGAGATATGGCTCTTCTTGGTCCCAATTGTTATGGACTTTTAGATTACTTACATAACTCTGCTCTATGGCCAGTTGCCCATGGTGGCAAGCAAGTAGAAAGAGGAGTTGCAATTTTAACTCAGAGTGGAAATTTTGCCTACAATCTTTCTATGATTGATCGATCTCTGCCTACTGCTTATTTAATTAGCGTTGGCAATGAAGCCTCAATCGATATGGCAGATCTAATAGAAATACTATTAGATGAGCCGCGTGTTACTGCCATAGGACTCCATATGGAAGGATTGAATAATGTAAATTCTTTTGCAAAGGCAGCTATGAAGGCTTTAAAGAAAGGTGTTCCAATTATAGCTTTGAAAACATGCACCTCATCGATAGGAGTTGAACTCGCAGCAGGACATACTAGCTCTCTTGCAGGCACAGATGAGTTATATGACGCACTGTTCGACCGCCTCGGTATAATACGTGTGAGCGGACCGGTAAGCTTTATGGAAACTTTGAAAATTGCTACATGTGGCCAGCTGCCTAAAGGACCGAGAGTTGCAGCTCTTGCTTGTTCTGGAGGCGATGCTGCTTTTATTGCAGATTATAGTGAAACTAATAATTTAGAATTACCTCAATTAAATCAAGAGCAGAAAGAGAAGTTTCGGACTGTTCTACCAAAGTTTGCCAATGTTGCTAATCCACTAGATTTTACAACAGTAATTTGGGGCAATGAGAGCGCCTTGAGGGCTTGTGCTGAGACGATGTTGGATAGTGATGTTGATTTTGGTTTTCTAATCTTGGATTATCCGACAGAAGAATCAGGTGAACGAGAGCAGTGTGATTTAATGGCTGATATTTTTCAGCAAACGTTGACAAAACTTAGTTTGCCAGGTGCAGTAGCATCTTCTTTTCCTGAGCTGATGCCTAAGGCTACTCGAGATAGATTGCACAGTCATGGTATTTCAGCTTTACAAGGCGTTGAAGATGGTCTAGCGGCTATAGCAAGAGTAATGCAATACAATATTTGTCGAGAGCAGATACTTGCTCAATCAGATGGTGCTGATCAAATATTAATACCAGGACCCGTCAATGCTGATGGAGTTTCTATAGATGAATGGGAGAGTAAAAAACAATTATCAGAGTTTGGACTTAAAATACCTGAAGGTCGTTTAGTAAATAAGGATCAGGTTAAAGAAGTTGTAGAAAAGTTAGGCTGTCCTGTAGCTATTAAAATTGTTAGTCATGAAATGCAACATAAAACAGAAATGGGAGCTGTGGCAATAAATATTAATTCTTCTGAAGAGGCTGTGAGAGCTGTAGAAGAAATGATTCAAAAGTTAAGAAGTAGTCACCCTAATCTTGATACCAACAATCTAATAGTTGAAAAGATGTTAAAGGAACCAGTAGCAGAATTATTAATTGGCATTAAGAGAGAGCATGGCTTTGGCTTTGCTCTTGTTATAGGTTCTGGGGGAACTATGGTTGAATTATCTCAGGATTCAACAACCTTATTATTGCCTACAAGCAAAGAGGCGGTAGAGCAAGCCTTAAAAAGATTAAAGATTGCAAAAGTATTGGATGGTTTTAGAGGTCAAACTTCAGGAGATATGAAAAGTACAGTTGAAGCTATAATGACCATTGCTAAATATGCTCATGCTAAAGTTGATAGTTTGTTAGAACTTGATGTCAATCCACTAATGGTTATGGAAGATGATGCAATTGCAGTGGACGCATATATTCGATTAGCATCTAAAAAATAAAAATTATTTGCTATTTATAGTTGATATTAGTTTATCAATATCACCTGAAACAGTATTCCAAGCAGTAACAAATCTTACAGATTTACCATCGAGCTCATCTTCACTGATGCTATAACCTTTAGCATTAAGATGATCGATTATTGAACTAGGCAGATGAACGAAAACTTCATTTGATTGAGTCCTATAGGCTAATTTTATTTCTGGAAAATTTTTAAGACCTTCACTCAGAAGTTTTGCCATTGCATTTGCATTGGCAGCATTTTTTAACCAAACATCATTAGAAATATAAGCTTCAAGTTGAGCTGAAACAAAACGCATTTTCGAAAGTAGTTGTCCTGATCTTTTATGAAGATATGGAAAATTTCCGACTAATTCTGGTTTAAAAAATATAACTGCTTCAGCCGTGAGGCACCCATTTTTAGTTCCACCAAAAGATAGTACATCGATCCCAGATTTCCATGTCATTTCTGCAGGACTTGCACCAATTGAAACAATTGCATTTGCAAAACGTGCCCCATCCATGTGAACTTTCAATCCATGTTCATGAGCAGTTTCGGCAATAGATCTTATTTCTTCAAGCTGATAAACGGTTCCTGTCTCACAAGCTTGGGTTATGCTAACCGCAGCAGGCTGAGTAAGGTGAACGTTCCCTGTTCCTCTAATATTTTGATTAAGATCTTGTGAATTAATTTTACCATCTTCACTAGTCATGGTCACTAGTTTTGCACCTCCTGAGAAGAATTCTGGGGCACCACACTCGTCAGTATTAATGTGAGATAG
Organism: uncultured Pelagibacteraceae bacterium; assembly: GCA_902634045.1. Lineage (GTDB taxonomy): Bacteria > Pseudomonadota > Alphaproteobacteria > Pelagibacterales > AG-422-B15 > CACPJE01. The sequence goes on along the minus strand of CACPJE010000013.1, from coordinate 19,460 downwards.
TTCATGGCAGTAAATTTTTCCAAAAACAGGAGACAGTACCGATAAGGCCAGTGCATTAGCAGCTGTTCCACTTACTACTGGAAAAACAACTACATCAGTTTCAAAAATTTCAGATAATTTCTTCTGTAAATTTAAAGACCATTTATCATTTCCATAGGACTCAACAATGCCATCATTGGCAGCAACAACTGCATCAATTACTTCGGGACAAGCACCCGTTACATTATCTGAGCTAAATATAGTCATCTGGAATTACTAAAGGCGATTTTATTCATATGTAATTTTTTTGATTTCATAATTTTTTTCACCTTTAGGAGTTGTTACAGTTACAAAGTCTCCTTTTTCTTTACCAATAAGTGATTTTGCAACTGGTGATCTATAAGATAAAAGTCCTTTTTCAATTTCAGCTTCATCATCACCAACAATTTTGAATTTCGTTTTTGAATTATCATCAAGATCAGACACTTGAACAGTAGCTCCAAATACAACTGTTTTAGTTCCATCAGGTATTTTTGAAATATCAATAATTTCAGCATTTGCTAATAAAGTTTGGATTTCTTGTATCCTACCTTCAATATGTCCTTGTTCTTCTTTTGCCGCATGGTACTCAGCATTCTCTTTTAAATCTCCATGCTCTCTTGCTTCTGCAATAGCTTGGATTACTTTCTGCCTTTTATTATTAATAAGATCGTTCAACTCATCTTGTAATTTTTTAGCACCATTTACTGTTATTGGTTCAGTTTCCATATTATTTCCATCTTGCTTCTGGAGGCATTGACATTAATATTGCCTCAGTGTTTCCCGCACTATTTAGACCAAATTTAGTTCCACGGTCATATAATAGATTATATTCTACGTATCTTCCTCTTTTCATCAATTGAATTTCTTTATCTTTTTTGGTCCATTTAGAATGCATATTCTCTCTAATCATTTTATTTAATAGAAAATCAAAAGTTGTGCCAACATCTCTTACAAAAGAGAAGTCCTTTCCCCAATCATCCATTTTATAATCAAAGAATATCCCCCCAATTCCTCTTGCTTCATTTCTATGGGGTAAATAAAAATACTCATCACACCATTTTTTGTACTTAGCATAATAATGCTTATTATGTTTATTACACATTTTTTTTAACTCACTATGAAAATATTTTTTCTGATCTAAGTTTTTTAAAGATGGAGTTGCATCAATGCCTCCTCCAAACCAACTCTTTTGAGTACATATAAATCTTGTATTAAAATGCATCGCAGGAATTTTAGGATTTTTAGGATGTAAGACAACTGAGACACCTGAAGACCAGAAATTTTTATTCTTTTCTGTCCCAGGAATTTGTTTTGCAAAATCTTTTGGAAATTTACCAATCACATTTGAAAAGGCGACACCACCTTTTTCAATAACTTTTCCCTCGATAATTCTAAATTCTCCACTTTTCCATTTATTTTTTTTAAATTTGCAACTAGATCCAAAGTCTTTTTCAATATTAGTTATAGTTTTACAAATCGTATTTTGTAAACTCTTGAACCATTCTTTACATAGCTTTTGTTCTTTTTTCATTTATTTAAACCAAATTTAATTGTCTATTTGCCTCTGACATTACAATAGCTGAAGCTACAGAAACATTCAAAGATCTAGTATTTTTTTGCATGGGGATACGGATGATTTCATCAACTTCACGGTGAACGTAATCTGGAACACCTGCACTTTCTTTTCCAACCAGTAAATTATCATTTATTTTAAAATCAAGGCTTGTATGGTCTATTTTTCCATGGGTAGATAATAGAATAATCCTTCCACGAATTTTTTCTTTATAGTCGATCCAGCTATTATGTTCAGTAATATTTAATTTATCGGCGTAATCCATGGCGACTCGGTTTAGTGATTTTTCAGACAAAGTGAAAGAAGCAGGGTGAATAATATCTAGACTAACATTAAAGCATGCACAGCTTCTAATGATTGCACCTGTATTTTGTGGTATATCTGGCTGAAAAATTGCTAAATTCATTATTTACTATTATCGAGTCTTTATGCGTCATCTTGACACAATAATTGACCAACAAGATTATTTTTTTTTCCTTAAAAAAGCTTATTTTACAAGTATATTAGCAAATATATTTAAGGATACATAAAATTGTCAGAAGATAAAACAGTCACAAGAAGAAACTTTTTATACATAACCACTGGATCATTCTTTGCAGCTGGATCAGCAGCTGTTGTATGGCCTTTCGTTCATCAGATGAACCCAGATGCTTCTGTTAAAGCATTAGCTTCAACTGAAGTTGATTTAACTCCAATTCTTCCAGGACAAAGTATAACTGTTTTGTGGAGGGGCAAGCCTGTATTTATTAGAAGAAGAACATCGGAAGAAATAGCTGAAGCTAAGAAAGTTTCTCTCACTGAATTACCTGACCCCGAAGTAGATGAGGATAGGGTCAAAAATCCTGAATGGCTTATTATGGTTGGAATATGCACTCATTTGGGCTGTATACCTCTCGGACAAAAAGGTGAATATAATGGTTGGTTTTGCCCATGCCATGGATCTCACTACGATACATCAGGAAGAATAAGAAAAGGTCCAGCACCAAAAAACTTAGAAATTCCTCAATACGTTTTTTTAGACGATAACACTGTAAAGATTGGATAAATAGAATATGAGCGATAATTATGAACCTTCATCGGCGATAGGAAAATGGTTTGATAAAAGACTACCTCTTTTAACTTTATTTGCTGGCCATGTACTTCCATATCCTACACCAAAGAACTTAAATTATTGGTGGACCTTTGGAGGAATTCTAACTTTTTGTTTGGTTACTCAGATAGTAACAGGTTTAGTTTTGGCTATGCATTACGTGGCTGATGCTGAACAAGCGTTTACTAGTGTAGAACATATCATGCGAGACGTAAATTTTGGATGGATGCTTAGATATATTCACGCGAATGGCGCATCAATGATGTTCATGGCTGTTTATATACATATGGCTCGTTCTTTGTTTTACGGTTCTTATAAAGAACCCAGAGAACTAATCTGGATTATTGGTGTTTTCATATTTTTATTAATGATAGCAACTGCTTTTATGGGGTACGTATTGCCTTGGGGTCAAATGAGCTTTTGGGCGGCAACAGTCATAACTAACTTATTTAGTGCGATTCCATTAGTAGGTGAGTCAATTACAAATTGGCTTTGGGGTGGTTATTCTGTAGGCAGTCCATTACTAACCAGATTCTTTACTTTGCACTATTTAATGCCTTTTCTAATTTTTGCATTGGTTATTCTTCATGTTTGGGCTCTTCACGTTCCCGGGAATAATAATCCTGAAGGTATAGATGTAGTTCAAGGTTCACAAGATACTGTTCCTTTTCATCCTCATTATGTTGTAAAAGATGGACTAGCTCTTGTGGTGTTCTTAGTAATTTTTGCTGGTTTTGTATTTTTTGTTCCAAATTTATTAGGACATACTGACAATTATATTCAAGCAAACCCACTTCAGACTCCTGAACACATTGTACCTGAGTGGTACTTCTTGCCTTTCTATGCAATTTTAAGAGCTGTACCAGATAAATTAGGCGGGGTTATATTAATGGTATCATCAATTGCAATTCTTGCATTTTTGCCATGGCTAGATACATCTAAAGTCAGGTCAGCAAAGTATCGACCTTTATATAAACAGTTTTTCTGGTTATTTATAGCAGATGTAATTTTACTTGGTTACTTGGGGGCACAATCTGCCGACGGGTTATTTCTAATTATTTCGAGAATAGCTACGGCTTATTATTTTATTCATTTTTTAGTTTTAATGCCTTTACTAGGTTTTGTAGAAAAGACCAAACCATTACCTAAGAGTATTAGTGAACCGGTTTTATCCAAAGAAGAAAGAGAAGCTCAAGTTGCCGGATCTACATAGATGAAAAAATTTATTATTAATATTATTTTAACTATATTATTCTTTTCTTACGTACATGCTGCTGAAGAAATGAACGAGCCGTTGCATCCAGATTGGTCTTTTGAAGGACCATTGGGAAAATTTGAAAGAGCCTCTCTTCAAAGAGGTTATCAAGTCTATACTGAGGTATGTGCAGGTTGTCATTCTATGGATTTGCTAAGCTATAGAAATTTGGTTGAGGAAGGTGGACCTGAGTTTTCTAAAGATCAAGCAAAAGCAATGGCAGCGATGTTTGAAACTAAAGGTAGTCCAAATGAAGAAGGCGAGATAACTATGAGACCAGCAATTTTGTCAGACCATTTTGTAAGTCCATGGGAAAATGAACAACAAGCCAGGGCAGCCAATGGTGGAGCGTATCCTCCAGATTTATCGGTTATTGTAAAAGCAAGAGAAGGCGGTGCAGATTATATCTATTCTCTGTTAATTGGATATGAGGATGCTCCTAGTGAAATGTCACTCGATGATGGTGTTTATTATAATATTTATGCAAAAGGCAATAAAATTGCAATGCCACAACCTCTCTATGAGGATGGAGTAGAATATACTGATGGTACCGTCGCTACTCCTGAACAAATGGCGCATGACGTAACAATGTTTTTAACATGGGCAGCAGAACCTAAATTAGAGGCCCGAAAAAGAATTGGATTTAAAGTAATATCTTACCTAATAATTCTTTCATTCTTGCTATATTTCACTAACAGGCGAATTTGGAAAGATACTCACTAATTCATAAAAATTAAATTTTTCAAATAATTAATTTTTTTTATTTAAGTACATCTTTAATTATTATTATCCACAGCTGTAGTTAATCTATCTCGATTAGTTTTTAACGATAATGTAGATTCATAACAATTTTAAGGAGGAATTTAATGTTAGAAAATATTTTTAAGTTAAGTGAAAATAAGACATCAGTTAAAACTGAGATGTTAGCTGGCTTAGCAACATTTTTAACTATGGCTTATATCATAGTAGTCAATCCTGCAATTTTATCTACTGAAGGTACAGGTATGGATTTTGGAGGTGTATTTGTTGCAACTATTATTGCAGCAGTTGTTGGTTGTTTAGTAATGGGACTGTGGGCTAATTGGCCTATTGCGCTTGCTCCTGGCATGGGGCTAAATGCTTTCTTTGCATTTGGTGTTGTTTTTTGGAATGGGTTACACATATCAGCAAGCTCTTGCTGCAGTATTTATTGCTGGAATAGTATTTCTTATTTTGTCTGTAACGCCTGCTCGACAATGGATTATTAATAGTATTCCAAAGAGTATGAAATTTGGAGTTGGGGCTGGAATTGGACTTTTTCTAGCTATCATCGGTTTAAAAAATGCAGGAGTTGTTGTCGATAATCCTGCAACTTTAGTTGGACTTGGTGATGTTAGCTCAATGCCTGTTATGCTGTCTGCCGTAGGATTTGCAATAATGGCAATTCTTGATAAGAGAGGAATACCTGGTTCAATCATTATTGGAATCTTAGCGGTTAGTCTTATTGCATGGATTACTGGAGTTAGTTCGATTGATGGAGTAGTTGGCTCTGTTCCTCCAGCGGTTCATGCTTTTTCAATGGACTTTAGCTTGATTGCAACTGCTGGTTTTATTGGAGTTGCATTTGCATTTTTATTTGTAGATTTCTTTGATACTGCTGGAACATTGACATCGGTTGCAAACTTGACTGGCAAGGTTGGTAAAGATGGAAACGTTGAAGGCATCGGGCGAGCAGTGTTAGCTGACTCAGCTGCAACTACTGTTGGTGCTCTTGTTGGAACATCTAATACTACTTCCTATATTGAGTCTGGAGCTGGAGTAAAAGAAGGTGGCAAGACAGGGCTAACTGCAGTAACAGTAGCAGTACTATTTGCAATATGTTTATTTTTGGCACCCTTAGCTCAAAGTATCCCAGCATTTGCTACTGCGCCTGCACTAGTTTTTGTTGCAACATTCTTTCTGAAGAATTTACGTGATATTGAATGGGATGATGTAAGTGAATATGCGCCTGCTGTTCTTGCTGCTGTATTAATGCCATTAACATTTAGTATAGCTCATGGAATTGCACTTGGATTTATTGCTTATGTAGTGATTAAGGCTCTAAGTGGTAGACATGGAGACCTTAATGCTGGCTCAATTGTTATCGGTGCACTTTCAGTACTATACTATATTTTTTAGTACTAGTTAGTGATTGGCTTTGTCTTCCTCATCCCAGGGGAAGACAGGCCAAGTTTCTTGAGTGATTTCTTTTACATAAGTATCTGCTAGAGGTAAACCTCTTGGTTTAGCGAATAGAACTCCTAGATGCATATTAGGCATGTATGTTTTAAGGGCAGTAGCAGTTCCACCTTTATCAACAATATCATCAATAACTAGAACAACTTCTTCAGTTCTTGGCGCTCTGTGCACTATAGCCTTACCGGCTTCTCTATGAACGTAACTTTGTATTGATACGATATCAACATCTTGAATTCCTAGCACATAAGCTACAACTGAAGCTGGAACAAATCCACCTCGAGAAACGACAACCATTTTTGTAAAAGGAACATTTTTTTCCTTAATGAGATTGGCTAGTTTGACAGCCATCTCATGCATTTCGTCATAGGTAGGGAATACTAAATTATGATCCATTATTAATTATTAAATAAAAAATGCATTACGTCACCATCTTGTACAATGTATTCTTTTCCTTCGCTTCTTAACTTTCCCATTTCTCTTGCTTTTGATTCTCCTTGGCATTCAATATAGTCTTTATATGCAATAGTTTCAGCTCTTATAAATCCTTTTTTAAAATCGGTGTGGATTTTTGCTGCAGCATCTGGTGCTACTGTATTTTTTTCAATAGTCCAAGCTCTAGTTTCTTTTTCTCCAGCAGTAAAATATGTTATTAAATTAAGAGTTTCATAACCATTTTTGATAATTTTGTTTAAACCAGACTCTTCAAGTCCAATGCTATTGATATATTCTTTTTGTTCATCAGCATGTAGCGACGCAATTTGTGATTCAATTTCTGCTGATATAATAATCACTCCTTGAGTAAGCTTATTTTCAAGTTCTTTAGTAAATCTATTTCCTGTTGATATTGATTCCTCGTCAACATTGCAAATATATAAAATAGGTTTACTAGTGATTAAGTTGAATTCTTTAATTGTTTCTCTTATTTTTTTGATATCAGGAAATGAGAGTACAGGTTTATCATTTTCAAGATGTTTTATAAGCATTTCTGATGCAGCTACTTTTTTTATAGAATCTTCATCTCCACTTTTAGATTTTTTTTCTAATCCAGATTTAATTTTTTCTAAAAGTTCTAAGTCAGAAAGAATCAATTCAGTATTGATTATTTCTATATCATCTAAAGGGTTAATCTTATTATTTACATGAGTAATGTTTTCATCCTCAAAGCATCTTACAACATGAATAATTGCATCAACTTCTCTTATATGAGCAAGAAACTTATTACCTAACCCTTCTCCTTTTGAAGCTCCTTTTACTAATCCAGCTATGTCATAAAAAGTTAAAGAAGTTGGAATAGTTTCTTTAGATTTGGCAATATCACTTAGAATATTAATTCTTTCATCAGGTACTGGGACAGTGCCTTCATTAGGTTCAATTGTACAAAAAGGATAGTTCGCTGCTTCAGCAGAAATCTTTTTAGTTAAAGCATTGAATAAAGTAGATTTGCCCACGTTTGGTAGTCCAACTATACCACATTTAAATCCCATTAACTTAATTTAATTTTATTTAAGAATGATGAATGTTTGTTATTAACTAATAGGTCTATATTCTCTGAAATATTTTGATTAATGAGGGATAAATATGGCCACTCTCCCTTTTTAAAGTTTGACAAGACATATTTCTCTACCAATTTTTTCTCTCCGGGGTGACCAATACCAATTCTTAGACGATTATAATTCTTGCCAATATATTTATCGATAGATTTCAGACCGTTGTGACCAGCTGAACTCCCACCATTTTTAATTCTTATTTTACCAACCTCTAAATCCAAATCATCATGAAAGACGTACAAATCTTCATTTTTTACTTTAAAAAAACTTATAATTTGACTGATTGAGTACCCACATTCATTCATATAATCATTAGATTTAAATAGAATAATATTTTTCTGACCAATGCTTGATTTATAAAATTTCCCATTAAATTTAGTTTTTTGATTATCTATATCAAATGACTTAACTATTTCGTCTATCACCAAGTACCCAATATTATGCCTATTGTATTTATATTTTTTTCCTGGGTTTCCTAAGCCAACCAATGCAATCATAATAGGAGTATAAGTAAATAATTTAAGAAAAGAAGAATCTTTAGGATTTTTCTTCAGGCTTTCCCTCAGACTTCTCATCCTCTTTCGAAGCTTCTTTGCTATCTCCGCCTTCTTCAGCAGGAGTTTCACCTTCACCTTCACCTTCACCTTCACCTTCAGCAGTAGCTTCAGGTTCCTTAACGACCGTTGGAGCTGCAACAGATGCAACGGTAAAATCTCTATCAGTAATTAATGGTACAACACCTTCAGGTAATGTAGCGCTAGATATTCTAATCGTATCACCAATTTCTAGTCCATCTAAATCAAAAATAATCTCTTCAGGAATATTATTAGCAGGACAGCTTAACTGGACAGTTCTTCTGTTAACATTTAAAACTCCACCACGTTTTAATCCTGGAGAAGTTTCTTCATTAATGAATCGAGTAGGAATATCTAAAGTGATTTTTGAGTCAGCAGCAAGTCTTAAAAAATCAATATGTATCGGTTGATCTGATAATGGGTGAAACTGTACCTCTCTTGGTATTGCAAGGTTTTTTTTACCTTCAATATTAAGAGAGAAAATTCGAGTTAAGAATCCACCAGCATTTATTTCTTTTTGGACAAGTATTTTGTCAAGGGCAATATTAATTGGATCTTCTCCAAGACCGTAAATAACTGAAGGAATCTTACCTGCAGAAATCACCTTTTTTACGTTTGATTTTCCTGCACCATGTCTAATTTCAGCATCTAATGTGGTTTCTTTAGTCATAATGAATTTTAAGAGAGGTCTTAGATTACTTTTAATTAGAAGGCAAGGACATTCAATTAAAAGTCAAATAGACTGGAGACAGAGGATTCTTCAGATATTCTTTTAATTGCTTCTCCCAGCAAATCAGACACACTGATTACTCGAATTTTCTCTGATAATTGGCACTTTTTGTCATTATTTATTGAGTCTGTAATTACCAACTCAGTTAGCTTAGATTTTTCTATTTTCTCAAGCGCCTTCCCTGTCAGGACTCCATGAGTAGTATAAGCAGTAATACTTTTTGCACCAAGATCTATTATTTTATCAGCAGCATTACATATTGTTCCAGCGGAGTCGATAATATCGTCTAAAATTATACAATCTTTATCATTAACATCTCCAATGATATTCATGACCTCACTTTCACCTGCTTTAGGTCTACGTTTATCAACTATTGCAATGGAAGCGCCAAGTTTATTTGCTATTGCCCGAGCCCTAACAACCCCACCAATATCTGGAGAAACAGCGGTGAGGTTATTAATACTATATTTTTTTTTAATATCGCTTGCAAAGACAGGACCAGCAAAAAGATTATCTGTAGGTATGTCAAAGAAACCTTGTATTTGTTCGGCGTGCAAATCTAAAGTTAATACTCTGTCAGCTCCAGCAGTAGTAATTAAGTTTGCAACTAACTTTGCAGATATAGGAGTTCTCGGACCTGGTTTTCGATCTTGTCTAGCGTATCCGTAGTATGGAATAACAGCAGTAATTCTTTTTGCAGAAGCTCTTTTTAAAGCATCAATTATGACTAAAAGCTCCATTAAATTGTCATTTGCAGGGTAAGAAAGAGACTCAATTATAAATACATCTTCCCCTCGAATATTTTCTTTGATTTCAACGTATACCTCTTCGTCAGCAAATCTTCTGATTGACGCGTCAGTAATCTTGTCACCTAGATATTTGGCGACTTTTTTAGATAGGGGTAAATTGCTGGTTCCTGCAATAATTCTCATTGTTAATAGTCTTTTATAACAATTGTGGAAATCATTCTACCATAATCATTTTCTTTTTTTAAAATAGATCTTCTATTACTAAAGCAAAGACTTTCTTCAGAAAAAGTATCCAAATCTATAGATGAAATATCACTTATTTTAAGCAGTTTTAGTTTGTTTTTTATAAAATTTTTCAATGAAAACAGGTACTGAGTGGCAGAGGTTTTAATGAAAAATTGAGTATTTTTTTTATCTTTAAGTGTAAAAAATTTGAAAAGATCATCTCTCACGTAGTATGAGTTTTCTCCTATGCATGGGCCTATAGCACATTTAATATTTTCTGCTCTTGATCCTAAGGCAACCATATCCTTTATAGTATTTTCAATAATACCTGAAAGTGCACCTTTCCAGCCTGCATGACAAGCGCCAATAATTGTTTTTTTACTGTCATAGAACAATAATGGAGCACAATCTGCAGTTAAAATAGAAAGAATTAAATTTTTCTTATTTGTTACAATCCCATCAAAATTGAATTTACTATTTTTTTTGTGCTTGTTTTTTAATAGTATTGATTTGTTAGAGTGAGTTTGATGAAGCATTATAATATTATTTTGGTTTAGATTATAATACTTAGCAATATTTGATATATTTTGATTAACAATTTTCTTTGAATCAAGTGAACCTTTTCCACAGTTTAAACTTTGATATATTCCGTCTGAATTACCACCCAATCTAGAAAAAAAACAATGATCAATATCTTTTAGATTATCTGCAAAAAACATTTAATATTCAGCCTCAAGTATTTTAAATAAACTTCCCATTTTTTCTGGGTCAATAAGTCTTGAAAGTTGATTTATAATTTTATCTTTAGATTTAGGATTAGATTTAACTAATTGTTCAGCTCTAATATTTATTCCATTAGTCTGTAAAAAATTACCTTGAGAACTAATATTAACATTCTTTAAGCCAAATTTTTTAGCGATTTGAGCTAGATGATTAAAATTTACATGATAAGTAACATCTTGTGTACCAATATTATTTAGAACTTCAGTAAATTTATTATTTTTTAATGACTGTAGAGAATTTCTAAAGGTCGGTTTTCTATACCCATAATCAGCAATTAATATTAAACCACCATTGTTTTTAATTATCTTTGCAATTTTATTAAAGATATCATCTGTTTCAAAAGAATATTCATATAGATCTCCATTATTTAATTTGATATCTATCTGCTCAACAACTCTTTTTCTAGCCAATGTCTCATCAAATACTAAATTTAATTTATCATCCAGCTTAATTGTTGTTTCATACAATTTTTCATTTATACATTTTATTTGGCACATTGGTAAACAATCAAAAAATTCATTTGCAATGATGACAGAATATTCGTCTTTAAGCGTTTTAAGATTAGAATGTATATTGCTATCAGGGAGTTCAGCCATTAGTTTTGACTTATAATTTTTATTAATTTCAATGAAATTAATTGAATAATTTATCTGTTTACTAAGACTTTTCTTAAATATTCTCTCTACATCTTTCATTAAAGTTCCTTTTCCAGGACCGAGCTCTACTACCTGAAATCGTTTAATTTTTTTTTGATTAATTTTATTAACCAGTGTTAAAGCTATGATTTCCCCAAACAATTGTGATACTTCAGGAGCAGTGATAAAATCTCCTTTTGAGCCAATTGGATTTCGAGTAGTGTAATAACCTAAGTTTTTATCCTGGTGAATGATTTGAAGAAATTCATCGAGGTAAATAAAAGATTTTTTACTTATTATCTTAATTAGATTATCTTTTAGCATCATTTTTTGAAGCTATTACAATAATAATAATTCCGAACAAAACCATAGGTAAGGATAAAATCATTCCCATTGTTAAAAAACTATAAATATAACCTAATTGAGTATCTGGCTCTCTACTAAATTCAACTAAAAATCTAAAAATTCCATACAATAAAAGAAATAAACCAGAAACATAACCTGGTCTTGATAAAGTTTTAAATATAAATATCGAAATATTTAGGACAATAAATAAAATCAAACCTTCCAAGAATGCTTCATAAAGTTGACTTGGATGTCTGTACTGATCATCTGCACTAGGAAATATAACACCAAACAATGAGGAGGCGGGTCTACCGTAAAGCTCCCCATTAATAAAGTTTGAAATTCTTCCAAGAAAAATTCCTACAGGAGCTGATACACATATTAAATCGCTTAACTCAAAGAACCTGGTTTTATATGTCTTAGACGTATAGAAGGTAGCAATTATAATACCAATAAGTCCACCATGAAACGATAGACCACCTTCCCAAACATAAAGTATATTTAGAGGACTTGATAAGTAAAATTCTAAATTATAAAAGATTATATAGCCTAATCTAGCACCTATTATTAGACCGATTACAGAATAAAAAACTAAATCATCAACTAATTTTGAGTCAAAGTTAGATTTTCTATCATATAAAGACCTGCTAAGAGATAATCTTTTTATGTATATCCAAGAGAATAAAAATCCCACAATATATGCGAGGGAATACCATCTGATTTCAATCGGTCCTAAAGAGAGCATTACTGGACTAATTGATGGAAAACTTAGATAAATCATTGTATTTTAGAATTAATTTTTATAGTTTTAACATCCTTTATGGCAGGTGAGAATAGAATCTTTAATTATATTTCAAATCGAATAGTAGACTCGTTCGATATATTAATATCTATAAAAAAAGAGATTAAAGTGCACCAAAAATTTAGAACAGAGAGAATATCAAATAATAAAAAGATAAAAGGCAATGGTATCTTTAAAAAATAATAAATTCTTAATACTAGGTGCAGGTAATATGGGCATCTCATTCATTAAAGCACTGCTGCAAAATAAGATTTCAGCTAGTAAGATTTTTATAATAGAAAAAAATATATCTCCTGAATTGAAGAAGATTAAACTTCAGAAAAAAATAACAATTGTAAAAGATGCTTCAAAATTCTCTAAGAATTTTAAACCTTCAATTGTTTTACTAGCGGTTAAGCCAAATCAATTAGGTTCAGCTATGAGTGAAGAACTTATCGATCTTATTTCAGATTCATTGATCATTTCAATTATAGCAGGTAAAAAAATCCGAGAATTAAAGAAAATAACTAGAAATAAGAATAAAACTGTAAGAGCTATGACTAATACGCCTGTATCATTAGGCATGGGTACTTCAATTCTTTTTTTTGACAAAAAAATTAATAAAAAAGACAAGATTTTGGCTAAAGAATTTTTAGCTTTAGTAGGTCAAGTAAATGAAGCAAGAAATGAGTCTATAATAGATACATTCACTGCAATTTATGGAAGTGGCCCAGCTTATATATTTCTTATGATTGAGATATTAATAAAAATATCATCGAAAGCTGGTCTAAAGAATTCTGAAAATATGGTTATTCAAACTTTTCTTGGTTCACTACTTCTTCTTATGTCTGAAAAGCATGATGCAGCAATGTTAAGAAAAAAAGTAACTAGTAAAGGTGGAACAACTCAGGCAGCATTATCAATATTAAATAGCAATAAAGGTTTGCCAGACTTGCTAAGTAGAGCTATTAATAAAGCCAGGAAGAGATCAATAGATTTAAGTAATAATTAGTTTTGAATTTCAATAACTACTTCTAATCCTCCAAGATAACTATCTTTCAAGGTTATTTTTCCATTAATTGAATTCAATAAAGATTTTGTAATTGCAAGTCCAAGGCCAGAATTACTTATATTTTGGTTTCTGCTTTTGTCTATTCTATAGAAAGGCTTAAATACATTTTTCTTCTCTTCATCTGAGATACCTAGGCCATTGTCATGAATATTTATTTTAATAAATTTACTGGTAGTTTCAGCTTTGATTTTAATTTTTGTTGCATTTGCTATCGCATTATTGAGTATATTAGTAATACATCTAACAAATATACTTTCATTCACCCAGGAATCCTCATCATTTATAATTTCTAAATCAATATTATTTTCTTTAAAATGTAAGTCATTTTTAATTTTAATTAGTGCTTCTATTGGGTTTACAATATTTTTTGAACTAACATCTTGATTAGCTGAAAAATCAAGATATTCAGTCAACATCTCATTCATGTGCTTTATTTCATCATTTAAGGATTTTTTTATTTTATCATCTTGAATGGTTTCACTTTGCAGTCGCATCCTAGTCAATGGAGTTTTAAGATCATGGCTAACACCAGCTAACATTAAAGAACGTTGCTCTATTTGTCTGGTAATTCTATTCTTCATTTTTAGAAATTCAGCTGAGGCTAATCTTACTTCCGAGGCACCAGATGTTTTAAAATCTCCTATATCTTGACCTTTCCCAAATTTTTCCGCTGCTTTTGCTAATTTTCTTATAGGTCTTATTTGATTTCTTAAAAATAAGAATGAAATAATTATTAGTATAGAAGATGAAATTAAAAGCCATCCAAGTAATACATGATTTCTTGAGGTTGTAATTCTATCTTTTGGAAATTGAATTTCTAAATATTTGGATCCAAATACATCTGGTGTTAGTTCAATTAGAACATTCACCTTACCTTGTTCTTTTTCCTGTACATAAAATAATTCTTCTATACGGGTGCTCAATTCATTTTTAAAACTCTGAATAACCAATCCTTCATTTTTCTCTCTATCTTCTATTTGATCTTGAAGAGTGCCAGAAATATTAAATTCCATTAAAAAATGATTAGCAAGCATTTTAGATTCAAGAAAAAGTTTATCTTCGTCTTCAATGTAGTTACTATCTCCCCAACCATTATAATATATATCACGACTTACACTCGAATGAATCATATCTATCTCCATAGCTACTGATCTTGAAAGTCTATTTAGAGTTCTTTCCCATAAGCTATTGTAATAATAAAATAATATAATTAACTGGAACATTATTATGGGAAATAAAACGATTAAAATTATTCTTCCTAATAAACTCTTTGGTAAAAATTTTTTGATCATTTAATTAATCCATAATACATATCCTGAGCCTCTCTTAGTCTTTAAAAACTTAGGAATTTTAGGATTTTTTTCAATTTTTTTTCTCAATCTGTTGACACATACATCTAAAGTGCGTTCCTGGGTGAATCCAAGAGATTTAATTAAATGCTCACGACTGAAAGATTCTCCAGGTTGTGAAGACAAAATGCTTAATATTTTTAATTCATTATCATTTAAAGATAGGTCTTTATCTCCACCTATAATTTTTCCATTTTTTAAATCAAGAATCAGTGAATCAAGTTGGATTTTTTCTTTATTTGGTTTTTTTGAGGTTTTATTTAAGATGTTTTTTATTCTTAAAAGCAGTTCTTTAGGTTCAAATGGTTTGCTAATATAATCATCTGCTCCTATCTCAAGTCCATGAATAATATTTTCAGTTTTTCCCATCGCAGTTAGATGGATTAAGGGAATAAGGGTCGACTCTCTGATTTTTTTTGTTAACTCATATCCATCCATTCCAGGCATCATTATATCAATAATTATTAGATCAAAAGACAAAGAATTTAATTTCTCTAAAGCTTCCATTGCATCTGCTGCTGTAGAAATTAAAAAACTATTTTCAGTAAGAAAATCTTTTAATAAATTACGAATTTTATCATCATCATCTACAATCAATATATGAGACATAGAGAAACTCATATTATTTTATTGAAATTATGTTTGAAAGAATTTGATTTAGCCCTTGAACAGAATTTGTACCTGATTTTAAAAATGCTGAAGATAATTTTTCTATTGAAGGTCTTAATACTTTATTTAGCATATTGTTTGCACTATCTGTCAAGTATAAATTTTTCTTCCTAGCATCATTTGCATTCGTTTTTTGCAAAATAAAGTTTTTTTCAATTAAGACTTTTAACACCCTATTTAAGCTTTGTTTTGTGATATCAAGATTCACCATTAATTCATTGAATGTAACCCCAGGGTTTAAACTTATTAATAGCAGGCATTTAATGTCAGCTATTCCAAGATTTGTCTTCTCAATTTTTGTTAATATTGATTTTTCAAAAATTTTATTAACTGAAAAGAATTCATATAGAGAAAGTTTAATTTTATCGTCCCGCAAGTAGAGCAAAGAAGAGGATTTATTAGCAGATATGTTTAAGTCAGACATCCTGACATAATAAGAAGAAAAATATATATTAATCAAGGAATTTTTCTGTTAATAAACTTACTCTTAATTAGATTTAAACTTATGGAAATAGCACCTTTTGACAAAAGAGATGGATTTATATGGCTGAATGGAAGCTTCGTGCCATGGAATGATGCTAAATGTCATATCATAACTCAAGGAATGCACTATGCCAGCTCAGTTTTTGAAGGAGAAAGAGCTTACAAAGGAAAAATTTTCAAATCTGAAGAACATACAAAAAGACTTTTTAAATCTGCTGAGATTATTGGAATTAAAATACCTTTTACTCCTGATGAAATAAATGAAGCAAAAGTAGAACTTATAAAAAAAATGAATTTTGAAGATTGTTATGTAAGACCGATTGCATGGAGAGGAAGTCAACAAATGGGACTATCAACTTCAAAAGCTGATATCAATGTTGCAATTGCTGTTTGGGATGATTGGGCTTCATATTTTAAAATAGAGGATCGCAAGGCAGGTATAAAGTTAATTACTTCACCATGGAAAAGGCCTTCTCCAGATACAGCTCCATGCGAAGCGAAAGCCTCAGGACCTTATGTAATTTGTACTATGTCAAAAGAGTTTGCTGAAAAAAAAGGTTATCATGATGCATTAATGTTAGATTACAGAGGTTACGTTGCGGAAGGTACAGGAGCAAATATTTTTTTTGTTAAAGGAAACGATGTTCACACACCCATTCCAGATTGTTTTTTGAATGGTATAACGCGTCAAACAGTGATTGAGATGTTAAGAAATGACGGTTTAACAGTTGAGGAAAAGTATATACAGCCAAATGAAATAAGTAAATATGAAGAAGCTTTTTTGACCGGAACTGCTGCTGAGATTACACCAATTCAATCAATTGATGATATCAAATTTGATACAGGTGAGGATTCTAAAACATATAAATTTATGCAAGATTTTCATAACTTGGTAAGGTCTTAGTTGGTGGCTGATTTATAATATTGATATCCACTAATAACTGATAAAATCATTGCAATCCAAAGAATAGCTATGCCACAATTCAATACTTGATTATTAAACTGCGATGTTATGGTGGCAAGTAGAATAAGAAGTAGGCTCATCATCTGAACTGCAGTTTTAATTTTTCCTAAAAATGAAACATTAATTACTAAATTTTTACTTTTTGATGCAAAATATTCCCTTAATCCAGAAACAAAAATCTCTCTACTGATGATTAAAAATCCAGGTATAAGTGATAAACTATCTATGCTACCTTTTATCATAAGACAAATGATAACAATTATTATGAATAGTTTATCAGCTATAGGGTCCAGCATCTTACCAAAACTACTCTCAACATTCATCATTCTAGCAAAATATCCATCAAAGAAATCCGATGCGGAAATCGCTATAAACAGAAGCAATGCATAAAAATTTAGATTCAGATCTGGAGATAATATTAAAAGAATTAGAATTGGTAGTGTGACAATTCTAAAGATAGTTAATATATTAGGTAAGTTTTTCATCAATTATTAAAATAATCATATATTTTATCTGATAGCAACTTACTTATACCTTTAACCTTTGAAAGATCTTGAGGAGAAGCACTTTTAATATTTTTAATAGAACCAAAATGATTTAGTAGCAATTTTCTTCTATTCCTGCCGAGCCCAAGTATAGGTTCTAATTCTGAGTTTTTTATATCTTTCTTTCTTTTAGTTTTATGAGCTCCTAAAGCAAATCTATGAGATTCATCTCTCAAGCGTTGAATGAAAAAATAAGAAGGTGAGTCTTTTTCGATAAAACCTTTTTGATTATTATAAATTATTTGATCCAATTCACTCCTTCTGCCTTTACCTTTATAGATTGATAACACTTCAATATCTTTAAGATTTTTTTCTATAAGAATCTTTTTAGCAAGGTCATAATGTCCTTTGCCACCATCAATTAAGATTAATTCTGGAAGACTGCTGTGTTTTTTATAATCTTTTATTGCTTCTTTATTAAAACGTCTGTTTAGTACATGACTCATCATTCCATAGTCATCACCTGATTTGACCTGATTTTGATCTATGTTAAATTTACGATACGCTTTTTTATTAAAACCTTCATCAGAAAAAACTATCATAGCACCCACTGCATTTTTTCCAAATAAATGACTATTATCATAAGCTTCGATTCTATTAATTTCTTTATTAATTTTTAATGTACTTTTCAGCGATTGAAGTGCTTGTTTGTTACTCATTGATTGAGTTATATGACTTTGTAAAGAAAGATCAGAATTTTTTTTTGCATAAGATACTATATCGTGTTTTTTGCCTTGTTTAGGAATAATAAAACTAGTTTTAAATCCATAAATTGAAAGAAGGGAATTTGAAATCAATTTCTGGTCTTTTAAATGTTTATTCATCAAGACTTTTTTTGGAGGTGTATATTTTGTATAAAAATCGACAATAAAGCGCTCAAGTATTTCTTCAGTATCTTCTTCCTCACTATGCTTTGGAAAAAAAGATTTATTTCCCCAGTTTTGTCCTGATCTATAAATGAATACTTGGATACACGATCGATTTCCTTTTCTTGAAATTGAGATCACGTCAGTATCTTTGATATCCTGAAGATTGATATTCTGTTGACTTTGAATTTGAGTAAGGGCAATTATTTTATCTCTATAGCTTCCAGCTTTTTCAAAATTAAGATTTTTGCTTTCTATGCTCATTTTAGTTGACAGTTCTTCCTGAAGATTACTATGTTTTCCAGACAAAAAATCTTCTGCACTTTTTACCGAGGCTAAATAATCTTTTTTATTTATTGTGTAATCGACACAGGGTCCACTACACCTTTCAATTTGATATAAAAGACATGGTTTAGATCTATTTTCAAATATTGTATTCTCACAAGATCTAAGTAAAAAAACTTTTTGTAATATTTTTAAAGTATAATTTAAGGAAGATATTGTTGCAAATGGACCATAATATTTTCCATTTATTCTTTGTTTCCCTCTATGTTTGCTTATTTGAGGATAATCCTGCTCGTAATTAATAAATATGTAAGGGAAAGATTTATCATCTCGCAACAAAATATTAAATTGAGGCTTCAGTTTTTTGATTAAATTGGCCTCTAAAAGTAATGCCTCTTTTTCTGTTTCAGTTATTACAACATCAATTTTATTAATTTGAGCTACTAATCTTTTAATGCGGTTAGATAAGTTATTATGATTCAAATAGCTTTTAAGTCTATTTTTTATATTTTTTGCTTTTCCAACATAAAGTATCTGATCTTTAGCATTAATCATTTTATAGATACCTGCGGAAGTTGGCTGTTGATTTACTATTGTTTTAAGGGTATTAAGATTTTTCATTTCTCAGAACGTGAGCGCTCAACTTCTATTCCAGCACTTTCAGCATCTTGAATGGCATCAAGTTTCTCTAACCTTATTTT
>CACPJE010000012.1 GCA_902634045.1 uncultured Pelagibacteraceae bacterium | reverse complement strand
TGAAGATATAGAAGAGAATGTTATTACTGTCAGGGCTAGTGAATTTATAGCAGAAAATAAAACTTATTTCTTAACTGTAAGAGGAAGAACTGAAGTTGATAAGAAAGTTCTACTAAAACCAAAGACTTCCTCAACTGTAATTAAAAAATTAGATAAAGGTGTTTTTGTTAAAAAAAATGAATCTATTTGCATCTTAGATCCTGAGAACAGAACTGCAGCTCTTGATGAAGCTGTAGCTAGTAAGAATAAAGCTCAATTACAATACGATGCTATTAAACAATTGGCAGATGAAGGGTATCGATCCGAAAATGCTGTAGCTACAGCTGAAGCTGCTTTAAAAGGAGCTATAGCTAGAGTTGAAATGGCAACCAATGAATTAAATAATACAACTATCAGTGCTCCTTTTGATGGATATATTGAAGATGTATATGTTGAAGTTGGTGATCTAATCTCTCCTACTCAACCATGTGCAAAACTAATGCAGCTTGATCCCATAACAATAACTGGAGAAGTTACAGAAAAGAATGTTGAGTTGATTAGAGAGGGTCAACTAGTTGATATAAAGTTATTAGATGGGAGTATACTAAGTGGAAGTATTAGCTACATCAGCAAAAGTGCTAACCCGAGTACAAGAACATATAAAGTTGAAGCAATAGCATCTAATGAAGATGGCTTGATTAGAGAGGGACTGACTGCAGATATGCAAGTGCCATTACAAAATCTAAAAGCTCACCTTATTCCATCCTACTTACTATCTTTAAACGATATTGGCGATTTAGGAGTAAAAATTGTAAAAGAAGATATTGTTTACTTCGTAGAGATTAAAATTATAGAGGATACACCAGAAGGCATATGGGTTGCAGGCCTTCCTAATACAGCAACAGTAATAACTGTTGGACAAGAGTATGTTATGAGCGGTCAAGAGATTGAAATTCAAATGGTGAATAGATAGTTTCCAATGATTGAATTTTTAGTTGATCGAAAAAGAACTGCATTAGCTATCTTAGCTGTTCTAATTATTGCAGGAATTTTCGGAAGAATAAATATTCCAATTGAGGATGATCCTGAAATAACTATCCCAGTTGTGTATGTTGGCGCAAGTTTAACTGGGATATCTCCACAAGACTCAGAACGTCTACTTCTAAAGCCAATGGAAGATGAAATTCGAGGAATTGAAGGTATAGATGAACTTCAAGGTTTTGCTTTTGAAAATTATGCAGCTTTAATTGTTAAATTTGATGCAGCCGAAACTATGAAGAAGTCAATAGATAAAGTAAGAGACGCAGTAAATGATGCAAAATCAAATTTTCCTGACGATGCTAAAGATCCAATTGTAAGAGAAGTATCAGTAACAGATAATCCTAACATTATAGTCTCAATCGACTCTGATAAAGCATCAGAACGATACTTACTAAATTTAGCTCAAGAAATAAAAAAGGAATTAGAATTAATTCCGGCAATATTTGAGGTTGAACTAGTTGGGGCAAGGGAAGAACAGCTTGAAGCTGTATTAAATAGATCACAGATTGAAAATTATAATATTTCTTTTGGAGAAATAATTAGAGCCGTTTCAAACAATAACCAAGTAGTTACAACTGGTGAGATACAGACTGGGCAAGGTCAATTTTCAGTGAATGTGCCTGGACTATTTGAAACAAGTAAGGATGTATATGATCTTCCAATACGTTCTTCTAACAATAGCTCTGTTTATCTCTCAGATATAGCTGAGCTTAAAAGATCTTTTAAAGATAGAACTCAGTATACAAAAGTTAATGGTGAACCAGGAATATCTCTACTCGTGAAAAAAGGTAGAGGCCAAAATGTAATCAAAACAGTCAATGAAGTTGATGAAATTGTAAAAAGATACCAAGACAAAGTTTCATCAGATGTAAATTTTACATATGTCTTAGATGAACGTGATTTGATGAGAAAAAATGTAAATTCTCTTCAGGGCAATATATTGATGGCAACTATTTTTGTTGTATTTGTGACGATGCTTGCTCTTGGAATAAGGTCATCGCTTATAGTAGGTTCGGGAATACCTGTTTCAATTTTGATTGCATTGTTTGTTATGTACATCATGGGGTACGACTACAACTTCATGGTTATTTTTGGAATTTTAGTTGCCCTTGGCATGCTAATTGATGGCTCGTTAGTTGTAGTAGAGCTTGCCGATCGTAAAATGTTAGAAGGTCTTGAAAAGACCGAAGCTTACATCTACTCAGCTAAGAGAATGTTCTGGCCGATAGTTGCTTCAGCCGCAACAACATTGGCCGTATTTATTCCATTATTCTTTTGGCCAGGTGTAAGTGGTCAGTTCATGCGTGTCTTACCAATTACTATTTTTGTAGTTCTAACAATTGCCTTAATTTTTAGCTTGATGTTTGTACCTGTAATTGGAAGTGTCTTTGGTCGAGCTTCAAATGCATCTACCAGTGCATTTACAAAATTAGGATCCGATCAAAATTTTAATTTAAATGAAATTTCTGGATATATTGGATTTTACGTAGGAATTTTAGAAAAATTAATTAAAAGACCGATTATAACCTTATCAATAGTTTTTGCATTGGTATTCATCATAATATCGAGTTTTTTTAATTTTGGAAAAGGTATGATTTTTTTTAATGCCGGAGATCCATATTTTGGTGAAGTAAAAATTAGTGCTAGAGGAAATCTATCAATTGAAGAAATAAATAAATTAACGAGTGATGTTGAAGATATAATTTCTAATCATCCAGGAATTAAAAACTACTTTCTTCAAACAGGACAGTTTAGTAGTGTGGGTCAAGGAGGAGGAGGTAGTACTGAAGATCAGATTGCCTCAGCTTTCTTTGAATTTAAAGATAGAAGAGAGAGAGAAAACGGACACAAAATCATAGCTGACATTAGGGAAAAGTTTACTGAGATTAAAGGTATTAAAATTGAAATAAGTGATTTTTCTGGAGGCCCCCCTATTGGAAAAGACATTCAAATCAGAGTTACTGGTCCTTCAAGTAAAAGTTTAATTCCAGTTACTAAGGAAATTAAAAATTATATCGATGAAAATGTGACCGGACTTGTAGGCGTAGAAGACACTTTGCCTGTCCCTCTAGTTGACTGGGAACTGATCATAGATAAGCCCAAGGCTTCACAATTTGGAGCAGATGTATTCACAATTGGAAAAGCAGTAAGCTTGGTCACCAATGGGATTATGATTGGCAAATATAGGCCTGACGATGTTGATGATGAAGTCGAGATATATGTTCGTTACCCTGCAAATGAAAGATCTATTGACCAGTTAGATAATATTATGGTTGAAACCGCTTCTGGAAAAGTGCCAATAAGTAATTTCGTTGTAAAGAAACCAAAACAAAATGTTAGTTTTATTAGAAGATGGGATGCAAGAAATGCAATGTATGTTAAGGCCAATGTTGAAGAAGGAGTAATTGCAGGCACTAAAGTTTCTCAGATCAGTAATTGGGTCGATGAGCAAAACTATCCTCCTTACATAGATGTTGCTTTTGGAGGAGAGAATGAAGAGCAGCAAGAGTCGATGAAATTTGTAACTCAGGCAATGATTATTGCTCTATTAATAATGGCAGCGCTTCTAGTAACTCAATTTAATAGTTTTTATCAAAGTTTTATAATATTAACTGCCGTACTGATGAGTACTGCTGGAGTATATTTTGGCTTATTAGTCTTTAATCAGCCTTTCTCAGCAATTCTACATGGTGTAGGAGTTGTTTCATTAGCTGGAATTGTTGTAAATAATAATATTATTCTTATTGATGCATATAATTTCTTGAGCTCAAAAAATGATGATGATCTTCATAGAAATGTGTTGAAGGCTTGTGCTCAACGGTTGAGACCAATATTTCTAACAACAATTACTACAATGTTAGGATTAATTCCTCTTGCCTTGAACTATAGTATAGATCCAATATCTAGAACAATTGATTATGACTCAAATGTAAGTGGGTTTTGGACACCTTTAGCTCAATGTATAGTTTACGGACTATCATTTTCAGCATTTTTAACATTAATTGTAACTCCTTGCATGATCGTATTGCCTTCTCACTTAAGAAAAATTTTCAGAAAATCTAAAAATCAAGAAATTACTATTTAATAAATGCTTAAAAGTATTTTATCTGCTGTTTTATTAAGAAAGAAAACAATTTCAACATTACTACTAATGATTTTACTCTTAGGGGCAATTTCATATGTCACTTTTCCTCAAGAAGAAATGCCTGAAATTAATACAAAAAGAGTTGCCTTAATTATTAAATATGAAGGCATGTCCTCAGATGATATTGAAAAATTAATTACTGAACCTCTTGAAAGAGATCTTTTAAGAATGGAAGATGTTGATGAAATTGTTTCAATATCTAAAGATAATCTAGCTTCTTTTTTAATTGCATTTAATTTAAATACAAAAAATGAAAATCTTTCAAAATTAGTGAGGAATACAGTATCGGATATTTCAGATAAACTTCCTGCTGAAATGGAAATAGCTGAAGTCGTAGAATATAATTCTTCAATGTTTTCAAGAATCTATATTGGACTTCATGGAGATGTATCTTATGAAATTCTTCAAAAAGTTGCCAATTCTTATAAAGAGCAATTAGAGCTGATTCCAAATGTAACTGAAGTAAATATAGTTGGTGAAAGAGAAGAGATGGTTAAGGTTACTCTTAGCCCTTCACTCCTTAAAAAATATAAATTAAACATTTCAGATATTTATCAATCATTAAAAACTTATAATAATATTATTCCCTCAGGCGCATTAACTGATGAAAATGCTAATTTTTCAGTGAAAATCCCTGGTTTATATCAAAGTTATCGTGATCTGAAAGATTTGCCAATATCTTCGAACGATAACTTTACCCTTAAACTAAGTGATGTAGCTGAAATTAAAAGAACCTATGGCAAAAGGAAAAGTATGGTTATCGTTAATGGCAATCCAGCCTTAAGTATGGAGGTTTCTCGAAGCGGAGGAACTAACATAATTGAAACTTATGATGATGTAAAAAAAGTCCTTGCCGAGAATGAAGGTAAATTTCATCCACTTGTAAGCACTTCAATTGTAGATGACGAATCAACAGAAATTAAAACAAGAATTGAGTCTGCAGAAAACACAGTGAATACAGCAGTGATACTAGTTATGATTATTGTAATCGCTGCACTTGGAATTAGAAGTGGAACACTTGTTGGCCTTTCCATTCCAACAACATATTTATTTTCGATTTTAATTCTTGACTACCTTGGAATGACTTACAACTTAATGACAGTTTTTGGCTTAATATTAGCGGTAGGATTATTAGTTGATGGTCCAATCGTTGTTACTGAATATGCAAGATCACAACAAGAGAAGGGAATTAGGAGAAGTGAGTCTTACCTAAATGCATCTCATAATATGTTCTGGCCTATAGTAGCCTCTTCACTAACTACTATTGCAGCATTCTTCCCCCTACTTGCTTGGCCTGATATTTTAGGTCAGTGGCTAAGAGTAATCCCTTTAACAGTAATTGTTGTTCTTTCAACTTCACTTATAGTCACTTTAATTTTTTTACCGGCTATGGGTTCTATGATTGAAAGAAAAACAGCAAACATGACCTCAGACTCTATTCGAAAAGATAATTTTCTTTTAAAAACTTATGAATCATTACTTAAAAACGCAATTAAAAGTCCTTTACTAGTATTAATGCTAACATGCTTGTCTTTCGCTGCAGTAATTTTGCTCTACAACAAATATAACTATGGAGTTATTTTTTTTCCTAACGATAAGGCCGCTACTGCAAGGGTTGAAATAATGGCAAGAGGTAATTTTTCTGCAGAAGAAACTGCTGACTATGTGTCAGAAGTTGTTCAAATTATTGACAAGAACCCTTATGTACAAAATTACGTGGCAAATACAACACAGAGAGATCGAATATGGCTATTTGATAGCAGTCCAACTGATATGATAGGAAGAATTTGGTTAGATCTTGTAGATCTTAACGAAAGACCAGATAGTGATATTATTTTTGAAGAAATACAATCTGAATTAAATACTTTACATGGTTTTGAAGCAAGAATTTCTGGGAACACTTATAGCTCTTCAATTGTGGGAACTAAAGATATTGAAATAGAAGTTTCTTCTTCTGATAAAAGACTATTAAGTCAAGTGGCTGAAATAGTAAGTCGAGAACTTGACGACTTAGAAGGTGTAAAAGATGTTGAAGTAAAATATCCTATGTCAGGTGTAGAATGGATATATGATATTGATAGAACACAAACAAGTAAATATGACGTTCCAGTTCAATCTATCGGTGCTATAATTAATTTGGCAACTAATGGCACTAAGATTGGTACTATTAGGCCATTCGATACTGATGAAGAGCTAAATATTAAATTGTTTCTTCCTGAAGATGCTCAATCCTTAGATAGTATTCAAAATCTCAATATAAGTACTAAGCAAGGCCCTGTGCCAATTTCAACATTCATAAAAAAGAGAGCATCAAATAAGATTTTTTCTATTGGTAGAAAAGATGCAGCTCGAATCCTCATTGTAGATGCAAATACTGTAAAGGGCTTTAAAACATCTGAAAATGTTGAAAAGATAAGACTTTGGCTAAATGAAGCAAATATCCCCGTTGAAGCCAATGTCAAATTAATTGGTGAAGCAGAAGATTCTGCATCTTCGTTGTCTTTTATTAAATCTGCATTCAGCTTAGCGTTACTTTTAATGTTTATTGTATTGATCTCGTTATTTAATAATTTTTATCATACATTTATCATTCTCTTTTCTATCGTACTTTCTACAACAGGCATATTTGTGGGCCTTTTAGTAATGGGAATGAGTTTTAGTGGTGTTATGACAGGATTAGGAATTGTTGCTTGCACAGGAATTGTCGTAAATAATAATATTATATTAATTGATAGTTATCGAAAAATAAGAAAAACTGAAGAAAATAAGACTATAGCTATCATCCAATCAGCTAGAAGTAGAATTAGACCTATTTTTTTAACTACTATAACTACTGTGTGCGGTTTATTGCCATCGGCATTACAAATAAGTATGAATATTTTTGATCGAAGCATAACCTATAAAAGTCCCGAAACATATTTCGTACAGCCTCTTGCTTGGGCTATAGTTTGGGGGCTGTCTTTTGCAACATTCGCCACCTTATTTGTAACGCCATCTCTTTTAGCTCTTCCAGATAAGCTAAAGTCTCTAGTTTCTAAAAATAAAAAACAAGCTACAATCCAAGTTGCAGAAAAAAAATATATTTAATGTATGAAATCAATTGCAGTGTATTGCAGTTCATCAAATAAAGTTGATGACATATATAAGGCAGAAGCAAAAAAAATAGGCTTACTCTTATCCAAAAAAAATATAAAAATAATTTATGGTGGAGGAAATATGGGGTTAATGGGCATTATTTCAAATAGTGCTTTGGATTCAGGCGGTGAAGTGTATGGAGTTATTACTAATTATTTAATTGATATAGAAAAAAGAAACGAAAGCCTTAACAACATTAAAATTGTGGACTCAATGCATGATAGAAAAATGGAAATGTATAATAATGCTGATGCGTTTCTAATATTTCCAGGAGGAATAGGCACCTTGGAAGAATTTTTTGAAGTTTACTCTTGGAAACAACTTCAATTGCATAATAAGCCTATAATAATTTATAACTATAATGATTTCTGGAGAGATCTTATTAATTTAATTGAAAACTTAATAAATACGAATTTTGCTGGCGAAAATATGAGAGATGCTTATAAGATAATCAATAATTATAATGATCTTGAGAAAATATTAGAAATTAATGAAAAAGATTAAAGTTAATACACCCTTAGTTGAAATAGACGGAGATGAAATGACTAGAATTATCTGGCAGTTTATCAAAGAAAAACTGATACTCCCCTATCTTGATATAGAATTAGACTATTATGATCTTGGGGTTAAAAATAGAGATAACACTAATGACCAAGTAACTGTTGATTCAGCAAATGCCATAAAAAAATACGGTGTTGGAGTTAAGTGTGCAACCATTACACCTGATGAAGAGCGTGTAGAAGAGTTTCAATTAAAAGAAATGTGGAGATCGCCAAATGGTACAATAAGAAACATTCTTGGAGGAACTGTTTTTAGAGAACCTATTGTTTGTAAAAATGTACCAAGATTAGTTCCAAATTGGACTGACCCTATAATAATTGGAAGACATGCTTTTGGTGATCAATACCGCGCTACAGATTTCAAAGTTCCTGGAAAAGGTATATTGAGTATTAAATGGACACCTGATGACCATAATCAAGAATCTATTGAAAGAGAGGTGCACAGATTTGAATCAAGTGGTGTTGCTATGGCAATGTATAATACTGATGATTCGATTCGTGATTTTGCAAGATCATGTATGAATTATGCATTAATGAGAGAATGGCCAGTATATTTATCAACAAAAAATACAATACTAAAACAATACGACGGTCGGTTTAAAGATTTATTCAATGAAATATATGAAAATGAATTTGTAGAAAAATTCAAAGTATTGAATTTGGATTATGAACATCGGCTTATTGATGACATGGTCGCATCTGCATTAAAGTGGAATGGTAAATTTGTTTGGGCGTGTAAAAATTATGATGGAGATGTTCAATCAGATACAGTAGCACAAGGATTTGGATCTTTAGGATTAATGACAAGTGTATTAATGACTCCTGATGGAAAAACAATTGAAGCAGAGGCTGCACATGGAACAGTAACAAGACACTATAGAATGCATCAAGAAGGAAAAGAAACCTCTACTAATCCTATTGCATCTATTTTTGCTTGGACACGTGGT
Organism: uncultured Pelagibacteraceae bacterium; assembly: GCA_902634045.1. Classification (GTDB taxonomy): domain Bacteria; phylum Pseudomonadota; class Alphaproteobacteria; order Pelagibacterales; family AG-422-B15; genus CACPJE01. The sequence continues at coordinate 18,953 of CACPJE010000012.1, read as the reverse complement.
CTTTTTCACAGAGGCAAATTAGATGATAATAAAGAATTGATGAAGTTTTCTCAAAAAATTGAAAGGATATGCATTGATACAGTCGAGTCAGGGGCTATGACAAAAGATCTAGCTATCTTAATTTCAGATAATCAAGAATGGCAAAGTACGCAGCAATTTTTATCTACCATTGATAAAAATTTGCAAAACAATATCTAAATAATTAGTTTATTTATAACTTATTGATAATAAATGATTTTATTTGCTTAATCTGATCACTTTCATTTATAATCTCGCCACCTGATTGAGCAAAATCCTTTCTTCCTCCGCCACCCTTTCCATTCGAAATACTTGATGCATATTGTGCAATATCATTAGCGCCAATACTATCTGATAATTGATCACTGACACCAACTAGATAACTAATTTTACCATCATTTTTGCCTCCAATAACAATAACCCCTTCACGCCTAAAAGATTTCTTAGCATAATCAACTATATTTCTTAAATCAGAGACTTTTAAATCATCATAGAATTCAATAATTAAATGTGTTTGATTATCCTCCTTTATATTTTCATCAATCTGTTTTTTTATTTCAGATATATTTTTATTCGAAATTATTTTCAATTTTTCAGATTGTATTTTTCTTTCTTCTATTTTTGATTCTTCAGACAGCTTTTTCTTTTTATAAAGTTTTAAATCTTCATCTCTTAGTGCTTCGATTCTTCTTATTCCTGATGAGACTGAAGATTCATTAATTATTTCAAATTCACCTATTTCAGAGGTATTATTTACATGTGTTCCGCCACATAACTCAGTACTGTAAATATTGTTATTTTTAATACCTATGGATAGAACCCTGACATCATCAGCATATTTTTCTCCAAATAATGCTAATGCTCCAGAATTTATAGCATCATCTGATTTCATTAATTTAGTTTGAACATCAGAAGAACTATTAATCACTTCATTTGCAATTTTTTCAACGTGCCTTAGTTCTTCATTAGTCAATGGCTTATGATGACTAAAATCAAATCTAAGCTTATCAAATGAAACAAGAGAGCCTTTCTGTGTCACATGCTCTCCTAATGTATCTCTTAATGCTTGATGTAGAATATGAGTAGCAGAATGGTAAGCTTTACACGAACTTCTTCTTTCGTGATCAATCTTTAAATTAACATTCAAATTAACACTCATATTGCCACTTTTAAGACGACCGTTATGTATTATTAAATTTTGTCTTTTCTGAGTGTCTGTAACTTCAAATTCACCTTCGTCAGAGCTAATGATACCTGTATCTCCTATTTGACCACCAGACTCAGCATAAAAAACAGTTTGATTGAGAATTAACGAACAGTCATTTTTAATTGAAATACTGTCAACTTCTTTACCATCATTAACTATTCCAAGAATTTGAGCTTCAGATTCTTCACTAGTGTAGCCAATGAATTCAGTTGCAGGTATCTTTTCACTGATTCCATACCAAATTTTATCTAATAGATTTGATCCAGAGCCTGACCAATTTTTTCTAGCAGATTCCTTTTGCTCATCTAATTTTTTTTCAAATCCAGATATATCCACTTCTATTTGCTTAGTTTTAAGTATGTCTTGTGTTAAATCTAAAGGAAACCCATAAGTATCATAAAGTTTAAATGCTGAATTTCCTGGAAATATATCTCCTGATTTCATGTTAATAGCTTCATTGTCAAGATGCTTAATTCCCCGGTCCAATAATTCTTTAAATCTTTGCTCCTCATATTTAAGAGTTTCTAATATTAATTTTTCTGCTCTTTGTAATTCAGGGTAAGCACCTTTCATTTCAGTAATTAAAGTTGGAGCTAAAAGATGCATTAACTCATCTTTATATCCAAGTAAATGGACATGCCTCATTGCTCTACGCATAATTCTTCTCAACACATATCCTCTTCCCTCATTAGAAGGGAGTACTCCATCAGCTACTAAGAAACATGAAGATCTTAGATGATCAGCAATTACTCGGTGGCTTGAAATAAAAGATTCCTTGTTTTGTTTGGTAACATCTATGGAATGATCAATCAGTTTTTGAATACTATCAATTTTATAATTATTATTTGTTCCTTGCATCACTGCAGCAATTCTCTCAATGCCCATTCCAGTATCAATAGAGGGCTTAGGTAAATCTATTCGCGTCTTTGTATCAACCTGTTCATATTGCATGAAAACAAGATTCCATATTTCAACAAATCGATCTTCAGTTTCATCTGCCTCACTCGGGGGTTTTCCTTTGAAACCATCACCATGATCAAAAAAAATTTCTGAACAAGGACCACAGGGACCCGTTTCACCCATAGACCAGAAATTATCATTTGTATTTATTCTAATAATCTTACTATCATCAAAACCTGAAACTTTTTTCCATGCCGTGTAAGCCTGCTCATCATTATGAAATATGGTTACGTAAAGTTTATCTTTAGAAATACTCAATTCTTTAGTTATAAAATTCCAAGCGTAGTCAATTGCTTCATCTTTAAAATAATCACCAAATGAAAAATTTCCTAGCATTTCAAAAAAAGTATGATGCCTTAGGGTATACCCAACGTTTTCCAAATCATTATGCTTACCTCCAGCCCTAATGCATTTTTGAGCTGTTACAGCCCTTTTATAATCTCGATTTTCAAGCCCAGTAAAAACATTCTTAAACTGAACCATTCCAGAGTTCGCGAACATTAGCGTTGGGTCATTCAAAGGTACTAGTGGACTTGACTGAACAATCTCATGTTCATTACTATTAAAATAATCAAGAAATTTTGATCGAATATCGTTAATTTTCATATGTTATAGATATAGCACTGAGTCTAATAAAACGCAAAAGGGCGCCGAAGCGCCCTTTAAACGATCAATATGCCTTTGGAATGACTATTCTTTGCTAGTCTCTTCCTCGTCGTCATTGGCCTCAAGTGCCTGATCTGTTATATCTTCTGATTGATTTCTAACAGCTGACTCAATTTCATTTGCTATTGTTGGATTGTCTTTAAGGAAAATTTTTGAATTTTCACGTCCTTGTCCAATCTTTTCTCCTTTGTATGAGAACCATGCCCCAGACTTCTCAACAACGCCAGCTTTAACACCAAGATCAACAAGTTCACCAAGTTTTGATATTCCTTCACCGTACATAATATCAAACTCTACAACTCTAAATGGGGGTGCAACTTTATTTTTAACTACTTTCACTCTCGTTTGATTGCCAATAATTTCTTCTTTGTCCTTAATTGCACCAATTCTCCTAATATCTAATCGACAAGACGAATAAAATTTGAGTGCATTGCCACCAGCAGTAGTTTCTGGACTTCCGAACATTACTCCAATTTTCATTCTGATTTGATTTATAAAGATAACCATACAGTTTGATTTTGAAACCGAACCAGTTAACTTTCTCAACGCCTGACTCATTAATCTTGCCTGCAAACCCATATGTGCATCACCCATTTCGCCCTCAATCTCTGCTCGCGGCGTGAGTGCTGCAACTGAGTCTACAACTAATACTGAAATCGCTTTTGATCTCACTAATGAATCTGTAATCTCAAGTGCTTGCTCACCTGTATCAGGTTGAGAAATTATTAATTCATCAATATTTACTCCTAATTTTTTTGCATACGCAGGATCAAGTGCATGTTCTGCATCTATAAATGCGCAATTTTCACCTTTTTTCTGAGCTTCAGCAATTACGTGAAGGGCTAAAGTTGTCTTACCAGAAGATTCAGGCCCGTATATTTCTACAATCCTACCCTTTGGTAATCCGCCTATCCCCAAAGCAACATCCAATGACAACGAGCCAGTTGATATGGATTCAACATCCATTACAGTTCTCTGTCCTAGCTTCATAATCGAGCCTTTGCCATAAGTCTGCTCAATTTGAGACATAGCTACATCGAGAGCTTTAGTTTTTTCTGCGCTATCCAATTTTTTATCTTCTACTACTTTCAAATTTGCTTTTGTCATATGTGTCCTCCAACAAAATTATTTCTGATTCCATGAATGTACACATTTTGTTCTTTTTTTCAATACCTATTAAATAATTGAATATATTGAATAATATTGATTATGTTCAATCAATGTTCTTAAATAAATCAAATTTTATCAACAGGTGATTCTATTTTTTAATAATATAATGATTTTACACTTAATTCGAAATATTTAACCAAAATGTAGGTTTTTGAGTGTTAATAAGTCCAAAATAAAGGTTAATCGTCTGAATGCAATTTTTCGTTTCTTTCGTGCATTTCTTGAGCCTCTATACTTAAGGTAGTCACTGGTCTAGCATCAAGTCTTTCTATATTAATGGGTTCACCAGTCACTTCACAATATCCATAGCTTCCGTTCTCGATTCTGTTTAGAGCCGCATCAATTTTTGATATCAACTTTCTATGTCTATCTCTAGATTTAAGTTCTAGGGTTTTCTCTGATTCTTGAGTGGCTCGATCAGAAATATCGGCTGGAGCAATTGAGTCTTGAAGGTTTTCAACGGTTTCACGGCTTTCTTGGTAGATATCATTCTTCCAGTTTTTAAGCTTTAATCGAAAATATTCTTTTTGTTTCGCGTTCATAAATTTTTCAGATTTTGAGGGCTTATAATTTTTTGGAAGCTTTGTGGCCATGATTACTCCTTAGATTAGAATTAATAATAGTTGGGAGCTTTTAATGTTTTTAGCTAAATGAGTCAATGGAACAATAAAATTTTTATAATTGATAAATCCTTGAAATATAATATGTTTTCCACAATTATTTTTTAGAATTATGAAATTTGAAGGTACAAGCACATACATAGCTACTGAAGATTTAAAAGTTGCTGTAAATGCATCAATTACTTTAGAACGACCAATCATTGTCAAGGGTGAGCCCGGAACAGGTAAAACAATGCTGGCGCATGAAGTCGCTAAATCAATTGGAGCTGAAATAATTACCTGGCATATAAAATCAACCACAAAAGCTCAACAAGGGCTATATGAATATGATGCAGTAACTAGACTTAGAGACTCTCAACTTGGAGATGAGAAGGTAAAGGACATTAAAAACTATATAAGCAAAGGTAAACTGTGGAATGCTTTTGAAAGCAGCAAAAGACCAGTTCTCCTAATTGACGAAATAGATAAGGCTGATATTGAATTTCCAAATGATTTACTTTTAGAGCTAGATAAAATGGAATTTTTTGTTTACGAAACTGGAGAAACAATAAAAGCAAAGAATAGACCCATAGTGATTATTACATCAAATAATGAAAAAGAACTTCCTGATGCTTTTTTAAGAAGATGTTTCTTTCATTATATTAAATTTCCTGAAGCTGACACAATGGAAGAAATTGTAAATGTTCATTTTCCAGAAATTAAACAAAATTTAATCAAAGAAGCTTTTAAAATATTCTATGATATAAGAGATGTTCCTGGAATCAAAAAGAAGCCATCTACATCTGAGCTTATCGATTGGCTTAAGCTTTTAATGACTGATGATATTGATGCTAAGACATTAAAAGAAAGTGATCCAAAAAAATTAATTCCGCCTCTACATGGGGCATTACTTAAGAATGAACAAGATGTTCACTTATTTGAAAGACTTGCCTTTATTTCTAGAAGAGAGTCTGAAAATATAGAGTAAATAAATTCCTTTATTAAAGGCTAAGAAAATGTTTATTAACTTTTTTTTCGATTTAAAACAAGCAAACCTACCTGTTTCATTAAAAGAATATCTTATGCTGATGGAAGCAATGGATCAAAGAGTCATAAAATCATTCAATGTAAATGACTTTTATTATTTATCTAGATCTGCTTTGGTTAAGGACGAAAGACACTTGGATAAATTTGATAGAGTTTTTGGCCACTCATTTAAAGGATTAGAAAATAATCAAGACGAATCTGTGACAGAAATTCCTGAAGAATGGCTAAGATTAATGGGTCAAAAATATTTAACTGATGAAGAAAAAAAACTTATAGAGTCACTTGGTGGTTGGGATAAGTTAATGGAAACACTTAAGCAAAGACTTGAAGAGCAAAAAAAACGTCACCAAGGAGGAAATAAATGGATCGGAACAGGCGGAACATCTCCTTTTGGAGCGTATGGTTATAACCCCGAGGGTATAAGAATAGGTCAAAAAGAAAGTCGAAATAAAAAAGCTGTAAAAGTCTGGGACAAAAGAGAATTTAGTAATTTAGATGGGGATGTTGAGCTTGGAACAAGAAACATTAAGGTAGCATTAAGAAGGCTCAGAAGATTTGCTCGTGAAGGAGCTGAAACTGAACTAGATCTTGATAATACAATTAAATCAACTGCACATAAGGGGTACATAGACGTCAAAATGATGCCTGAAAGAAGAAATAAGATAAAAGTCTTACTTTTTTTTGATGTAGGTGGCTCTATGGATGCACATGTAAAAATTTGTGAAGAATTATTTTCTGCAGCAAGAACAGAATTTAAACACATGGAATACTTTTATTTCCACAACTGTTTATATGACACAGTTTGGAAAGACAATGCAAGAAGATATAATGAGCATATTCAGACATGGGATCTACTTCATACCTACCCTTCAGATTATAAAGTTATATTTGTAGGAGATGCGGAAATGAGCCCTTACGAAATAACTTATCCAGGGGGAAGTGTTGAATATTGGAATGAAGAGTCTGGTGAAACTTGGATAAATAGAATGCTTAATATTTATGAAAATGCTATCTGGTTAAATCCAATTCCTCTGAGATATTGGGACAGAATTACCTCAGCCTCAATTATGAAACAGCTTTTCTCAGATCGAATGTTTCCTCTAACTATTGAAGGAATCGATCAGGCAATGAGAGAATTAAATAAGTAATCTAAATAATGGTTAATAAATCAAATGTCCTAGTTGGAGTCGCTTTTCTATGCCTTGGACTATTTATCGTTCCAATTAATGATGCTTTAGCAAAATATTTAAGTTCCGATCTAAAAATATTTGAAATTATTTGGGCTAGATTTTTTGGACATTTTATATTTCTTGTTCCATTGGCTTATTACTTGAAAGGGAAAAAAGGATTTTTTAATTCCACAACGAAGCATCAATTTACAAGAGGCTTATTCATCTTTTTAGGGACAGCTTTCTTTTATATTTCAATAACAGAGATTCCTTTGCCTAATGCACTTAGCCTTCTTCTCGTAGCTCCAATAATAGTAGTTGTCCTTTCATCATATATGTTGAAGGAAAAAATTACCTCACTTAAAATAATTTGTGCTCTAATTGGATTTGCTGGAACTTTACTAGTAATTCAGCCTGGATTTACTGATTTTAATTTATATTCTGTATATGCCTTAATCTCAGGGCTCTTCTATGCAATGTATTTGATTTATACGAGAAAAGTAAACTTTTCATCAGACTCAATTGTAACATTGAGTTATTCAACAATTCCTGGAGCTATTATTATGACTCTATTGATACCATTTTATTGGGAAAATATACCTGATCTGAACCAAGTAATAATTATGGGCTGTATTGGTCCAGTGGTAATCATTTCTCATTTCTTTTTTATTAAAGCTTATCAGTATGCTGAAGCAAGCACATTGGCACCAATCCACTACTTTGAGATTGTAAGCAATGTCTTAATCAGTGTTCTTTTTTTTAAGGATATTCCTACTATTGCTGTTTCAATAGGAATTATGTGTATTATTAGTAGTGGAGTCCTGATAAGTATAAACCAAAAAAATATTTAAAATGCAAAATTTAAACTTAAATTATAATTTCTCAGTTGCTCCGATGATGGGCGTGACTACGTCTAGTGCGAGATATATGTATAGACTTATTTCAAGTGAAGCTATTCTATTTACAGAAATGATAGCAAGTCAGGCATTGTATAGAGGAGATCATGAAAAATTATTGAAGAAACAATCACTTGAAAGTCCTGTTGTCCTTCAGGTAGGTGGATCAAATAGTGACCTATTGAGATACTCTACTAATCTTGCAAATCAATATAGTTACCAGGGCATTAATTTAAATGTTGGATGTCCATCTAAAAAAGTTTCGCAAGGAAAAATGGGTGCATGTCTTATGAAAGAAGCTAGTTTAGTTAAAGAATGTGTTTCAAGTATGATTAAAGAATCCTCAATTGATGTATCTTTGAAATGTAGGATTGGAGTTGATGAGTTTGAAAGCTATGACTTCTTTAAAGAATTTATTTCAACTGTTGCTGAAAGTGGTTGTAAAATAATTTTTGTTCATGCAAGGAAAGCTTTTCTAAAAGGACTTGACCCCAAAAAGAATAGAACAATACCTCCTTTAAAATATGAATTTGTTCATCAAATTAAACAAGACTATCCTGATTTAAAATTTATTATGAATGGTGGATTAAATTCAATCGAAGAATGTCATACACAATTAAAATATGTTGATGGCGTAATGGTTGGAAGAGCCATACAGGCAAATCCTTTTTTTCTTGAAAAGATCGATAATGAATTTTACGGCAAAGACTTAAAAACTATCGATAAAATTTTTATTGTTAAAAAATACTTTAATTATATTAAAAATAATGTTGAATCAGTTTCAACATATGAATTGCTTAGCCCACTTCTAGCTCTATGTTTTGGAGTTCCGGGCTCAAAAAAGTTTAAACAGCAAGTAAATGATCTAATTCGAGCAAGAGATATTAAGAGTCTAGAAAATACTTATTTAAATCTTCTTGCAGCCTAAAGTATCTCAGCAATTTCCTTAAATTCGTACCTTGAAGCACGTTCAAAATAGCCATCTTTATCTGGATATCCTAGATTGCATAAAAAGTTACTTTTGATTGAGGTTCCTGAAAAAAATTTCTCATCAACTTTATCGTTTGAAAAACCACTCATTGGACCAGTAGCTAAACCTAGTGCATTAGCAGCTTTTAAAAAATAACCCCCTTGTATCGATGAGTTTCTTAATGCAGTTAGTTGTGACTTATCAATATCATTTTCAAAGTATTTTTTTGCATCTTCTCTTAAATAATTTTTAGGCAATTCTCTCCAGAATTCTATATCCATGCCAATTATTGTACAGACAGGTGCATTTATTATTTTTGATACATTATCTTCACTGGCTAAATTAGAAAGTATTTGTTTAGAAGATTTGCTTTTTAAAAATTTTAGTCTCATTGGGCTACAATTAAATGAAGTTGCTCCCCACTTAGTTAGATCATATAATTCGTGAAGAACTTGATCTGAAACATCTTTATCTAAAAATTTATAGCATGTCTGAGGTTTAACAAAAATATCATTTATAGTATTTGTCATAAGATTATAAAATTTCTTCTACAGCCTTTTCTATTTCTTCAGGTTTTTTTTGAGTTCCAAAACCTCTAACAAATTCACCTTCTTTATTAATTAGAAATTTTGTAAAATTCCATTGAATCTCTCTACCTGATTTTTCAGTTAAATAATTAAACAAAGGAGATGCATTTTCACCCTTAACTTCAATTTTATCAAAAAGCTTAAATGAGACATTATATTTTGAGTCACAGAAGTTTCTTATTTCCTCATTTGTCCCAGATTCTTGTCCACCAAACTGATTACATGGGAAGGCAAGAATCTCCAGTCCTTTATCTTTATATTTTTCATACATAGATTGTAATCCCTTATACTGCGGTGTAAATCCACAAGCACTAGCCACATTAACTATCAATATAGTTTTTCCCTTATACTGATCTAATTTAATTAAATTAAGATCTATATCTTTAACTTCTAAATTATATATACCAGTCATTCTGTCCTCTCCTCATTTTACAAATGTTCCGCTATGATAATCTTGTATAGCCTCAGCTATTTCTTCTTTTGTATTCATTACAAATGGTCCTCCCCGCGCAATTGGTTCTCCTATAGGTTTTCCAGAGATTAATAAAAACTTTGATTTCTTTAATGCACATACATTTAAATACTCACCTTTAGTTAAAATAATTAAAGTTGATTCATCTGTTAATTCATGCGATTTAGTTCCAATATTAATTTCTCCTTCTATGAGGTAAATGAATGAATTGTGTGACAATGGTAGCTCATGCTTAAACTCTTTATTCTTTTCAAGCTCTATATCAAAATAAACCGGATCAATATTATGCTTTTTGATTGATCCTTTTGTTTCTAAAAATTCACCTGCGATTATTTTAATAATTTTTTCTTCATCTTTATAAGTACTAATTTTATCGGCATCAATATAATGATATTCTGGTTTGCTCATTTTTTCTTCAGCAGGCATATTTATCCATAGTTGAAATCCATGAAGCCTGCCGTCTTTCATAGCAGGCATCTCAGAATGAATTATTCCACTCCCTGTTTTCATCCATTGAACATCACCCGCTGACATCATGCCTTCTCCTCCCGTACTGTCCTTATGCTCAAAATTACCAGCTAACATGTATGTTACCGTCTCAATACCTCTATGTGGGTGTGGTGGAAATCCTCCAATATAATCTTCCTTATTATCGGATCCAAATTCATCTAGCATTAAAAATGGATCAAAGTAATCAGGCTCAAAGCCGATAGATCTTTTTAACTTTACTCCAGCACCGTCTGAAGCTGGTGTAGGTTTAATAATTTTATTGACCTCGATAGTTACCATTTAAATTGTTAAAATTAATTTTCCTTTTGCTCGTCCAGTTGAAAGATACTCATAGGCTTTCTTAAACTCATCAAATGAATAAGTCTTTTCTATTATTGGTTTTAACTTTCCGTCTTCTATCCACATACGGAACATATCTAGACTAGAAGTAGTAGATTTACCAGATAATACAACTTTAGATTTTTTTCTTTTGATAAACTGTTTTACAAAATCAATTTGGTTAAAAACATTATTTTTTGTTGTTACATATACTCCATTAGAAGTTAAGCATTTCTCTACTTCTAGAAATGATTTGTTACCATTTACATCGAAAATAATGTCATATTTCTCATCTAAATTAGTAAAATCATCTTTTGTATAATCAATAACATTCTCAGTTTTAAATGACTCCTTAATCCAATCAATATTTCGATAACTCGTAACTGCAGTAGTTTTAGCTTCATAAATAGATGCAATTTGTAGAGCAATAGTGCCTACCCCTCCTGAAGCACCATTAATTAATAATTTATGTCCCTGTCTAATAGATGCTAAATTTCTGAGAGCAAGTAAGCTAGTATTAGCTACTTGCGGTATAGCGGCAGAGTCTTCAAGGCTGATATTCTTCGGAGCTAAAGCAATAGATTTTTGTGATATCTTTATTTTCTCTGCAGCGCTACCTGCAAATAAAATATCTGTCATGCCAAAAACATTATCACCAACTTTAAATGCCCCAACATCCTTTCCTATTTCAATAATTTCTCCACTAAAATCACATCCCATAGTTTTTGGAAACTTTTTCACATTAGTAATTAATTTAAACCCACCACTCATTTTTTTTAAATCTACTGGGTTTAGAGAAATAGCCCTAATTTTAACCACTACCTCATTGCTACTAGGACGTGGCTCATTAATCTCAGTTATTTCAAGAGAGTTGATATCTCCATATGAATTGTAAACGATTGCTTTCATAATTTAATTAGGATTTAAAACAAAAATGATATTGTATATATTAGTCAATCAAAGAAAAAGAGTAAATGGAATTTCAATTGTTAACTGATATTAGCTGGGTAGTAAACTTAAGAACACCAATGTTAACTCCTATTTTTGAATTTTTTACCTGGCTAGGATACAGAAATTTTCTATTTATGTTTATTCCTTTTGCTTATTGGTGTTTTGACCGAAAAATATTTGGACCACTTGTACTTATCGTTTTCTTTAGCGCATTAATCAATGCATGGTTAAAAGAGTTTTTTCAAGATCCTCGCCCTGACCCTATATTAAATATTGACCCATGGCTTGAACACAGTACTTCTTTTGGATTCCCAAGTGGACATACACAAATAGCTGTTGTTATTTGGCTATACATAGCAATGAATGTAAAAAATAGTATTGCTAAAATAATCTCTATTATATTTTTATTTGGCATACCTCTTAGTCGATTGTATCTAGGGGTTCATGACGTCGGTGATATTCTAGGAGGTATATTTTTTGGAATATTAACTCTTTTGGCTTTCTCTTTTCTTTTTAAAAAACTAAAGAGTAAAGAATTTAAATTAAATCTTATTATACAATTTATAATATTGGTTAGTATTTTTTTATTATTTTACTTATCTTGGCCTTCTGATGAGGGAGCCGTTGTTGTCTCATCAATTGGAGGGTTAGTTATTGGATATTGGCTGGGAACAGTGATGGATAAAAAATATTTCTCTTTTACTAAAGTAGACAATATGTTTCTTCATATACTCTCAAGCATCATTGCTTTAATTGGTTTTATAATACTTAATGAATTTATTGAAAATATTTTTGACTATACTGATCTTCCTATTTTATTTGAATTAACTTTAAGTTCAGCAATCCTCGGATTTTATATTTCTTTCCTTGCATTTTACCTATTATCAAAAATGAAGATTCAATCAATTAAATAAGTTTCCCCATGAGATAGAACAAAAAAGTCTTTGTTTGTTAGATCGTATCTTTTCAATGCTTCATCTAATTTTTTAGGTGGCTCAGTAACGGGTTCATCAGTTAAAATAAATGTTCCCCAAGACATTCCAATTGCTTTAGTTGCCTCTAAATCAAAATAAGTCATCACGGCCTCTTCAGGGTTTATGTGTGAAAACTCCATGATCCACCTTGGTTCATATGCTCCAATAGGAATTGCAGCCAAATCTACAGGACCCAGTTTTCTTCTAATTTCTATAAAATCTTTTGTATAGCCAGTATCTCCTAAATGAATAAAGCTATGTGACACATTTTTAAAGTGCCATGCGCCCCACAAACTTTCATTTCTATCAAAAAGTCCTCTGGCTGACCAATGTTGTACTGGTGCGAAAGTAATAATTGTTTGTTTAACTTCAATTGAATCCCACCAATCAAGCTCTCTTACATTGTATATTCCTTTACCTTCAAACCATTCTTTAAGCCCTAAAGGAACAATAAAAAGTACATCATCAAATTTTTCAGATAATAACTTAACAGAATGGTAATCAAGATGATCATAATGGCTGTGTGAAATGGTAACGACATCTATTTTAGGTAAATCATCTATTTTCATTCCTGGAGGCATATAACGTTTCGGACCTGCAAAGGTAAAAGGTGAAGCTCGCTCAGTAAAATGAGGGTCAGTAAGAACATTAATATCTTTATTTTGATATAAAAAAGATTCGTGACCAATCCAAGTAATCAGAAGATCTTGATTGTTATTTATTCTTTTAAAATCAGGTACTTTCATTTCAAATTCAAAAGTTTCTATTTTTTTACCTCTCCTTTCCCAACTCCATTTTAATACCTCTTTCAATTTACTTTCATTGGCAATTCCGGAAGTATTTGTAAAAGTACCATCAGGAAGATGATGCTTAGGATCAATTGCAAAATCTTCAGATAAAACTGATATAGGTATAATTATGAAAAAAAATAATAAAACTAATCTCATTGCTTTACTTATCTCTTTGTTTCCAAAGTATTGCTAGACATATACTTTTAGAAATTGGTAAAATTAAAAGGACAGTAATAATAGTTAGAGGAATCCATACTAAAGCTTGTAACCAAAGATCAGGAGCATAGCTTTGTTCTACGAATAAGATTAACGGCACAATAATATGTCCCGCTAATATTATTGTTAGCCATGGACCAAAATCATCTGTTCTAAATACTGAGAGTTCTTCATTGCAAATATGGCAAGATTTATACAATTTTAAATAGCTTGAAAATAGTTTGCCTTTTCCACATTGCGGACATTTTTTCATAAGTGATCGAATTAAAATAAGAAAAAAAGAGGGGTTCATAATTATTAATGAGATGATAAAAATTCTTTACTTGCATCTTCCAGCCAATCCCATAAGTATTCAGCAAAACTCCACCTTACAGATATATCAAATATTTGATCATCAGCTAAGCGATCGATGAAAACAGAAGCTTTACTTATGTAGGATTGCGCACATGAATCTTTGATATTCAAATATTGCTTAAAATTTAGCGGACAACCTTTTGAAAGGACTTCAATACTTTTCTCGCCACTGAGTCTGATAGTAATATAATAATCAGAAACATCAGTTACAGAATAAAATCCATTACCCAGAATATCTCTTATCTTATTGATTATATTGAATTTTTCTGCATCTAAACAATGAATTAGAAACTCATTAGGTCCTAACCATGCAGTTCTTGTTTCGTTATTACCTTGTACTTCACCTGAAAAATTGGGCAAATTATATCTTAAAAATTCAGAAACTATTTTTCGAGACTCACTATCTTCCTCTTTGATCCGTAGATTAATTTTTCCTACGAAAGAAACTGATTCCAATTTTACTGCTTTTGAATCTACAGCAATCTTACTTGAAAGAGGAGAAAACATATTATTACTCATTGTTTCTTAATCCTTCCTTATCATAAAAGATTGGATCAGTAACAGTTGCTTTGATTACTTTACCATTCATTAATGGAATCTCAACCTCATCACCCATTCTTGAAGCTCCATTTTTTAACAAAGCTAATGCAATTGGATGTCCATTTGTTGGACTGAAATAACTTGAACTTACGTGACCTAACATCTTCATAGGTGGTTGAGATTTAGATTTCTCAACAATATGTGATCCTTCAGGCAAGACAGTAGTTTTGTCATTGACTAATAGTCCAACTAATTTCTTTCTATCATTTCGAGATGTATCACTTCTTGAAAAAGATCGTTTTCCTAAAAAATCTTCTTTTTTCTTTGAAACTATCCATTCCATATTAAGATCAAAAGGAGTTACACTTCCATCTGTATCCTGACCTACAATGATAAATCCTTTTTCAGCTCTAAGCACGTGCATAGCTTCTGTTCCATAAGGAGTAATATTGTATTTTTTGCCATGAGTCATAAATTCATTCCACACGTAGCTTCCATATCTTGCAGGAATATTAATTTCAAAAGCTAATTCACCTGTAAAACTAATTCTAAATACTCTAGCATCTATTCCACAAACCTTCCCTTCTCTAAATCGCATAAATGGAAAAGACTCTTTTGATAGATCTATGTCAGTTAATTCTGATAAAAAATTTCTCGCATTTGGTCCAGAAATTGATAAAACTGACCATTGCTCAGTTACTGATGTGCAGAAAACTTGCATATCTAACCACTCTGTCTGCAAGAATTCTTCAAGCCAAGACATTACTCTGGCTGCGCCGCCAGTTGTAGTTGTCATATGATAATGATTTTCACCAAGTCTAGACGTTACTCCGTCATCAAAAATCATTCCGTGCTCGTTGCACATTAAACCATATCGACATGATCCAACTTCAAGTTTCGACCAGGCATTAGTATAGATCATGTTTAAAAATTTTGCTGTATCAGGACCCTGTAAATCTATTTTTCCAAGAGTTGAGGCATCAAGAATTCCAAGGCTCTTTCTGACAGATTTACACTCTCGATTAACAGCTTTATGAATATCCTCCCCTTTTTTTGGGTAATAATATGGACGTTTCCATTGACCAACATCTTCAAATATAGCTCCATTTTCCTCATGCCATTTGTGCATTGAGGTTTTTCTAATTGGATCAAATAGGCTATCTACACTCCTACCAGCAATAGCTCCTATTGTTTGAGGAGAAAAAGGAGGTCTAAAAGTTGTATGACCAATTTCATCTACTGGTTTTTTGTGAATATGAGACATTAACGAAAGAGCATTAACGTTTGATGTCTTGCCCTGATCTGTTCCCATTCCAGTAGTAGTATATCTCTTAGTATGTTCAACACTGATATATCCCTCTCTTTGTGCAAGAAAAATATCTGCAGCTGTTACATCATTTTGAAAGTCTACAAAATGTTTAGAACCTTTAGTCACTCCCTTTTTCCCAATCATATAAGGTTCTACTTGAGCAGATACAAAAGGGATGTGCTCCTTGCCGTTAAAATTTGAATTTTCAAAATTAATATCTTTACCAAGCTCCTTTGCAACTTTTAATCCAGACTGAAAACTATTCTCTAAATTATAAGAGAGATCAAAGTCACCGTTGTTGCACCCTACAATTCTTTGATCCTGGATTGCAATATCAGGAATAAAAGAATTAATTTTTTTGTTATACTTCAATTTTCCTCTTGATTGGCTGAAAAGTTGCACAGCAGGATTCCATCCTCCTGACATTAATAGAAGATCAGTATCTATTTTCTTAACTGCACCTACTAATTTATTACCTTTATCCTCAGTTTTTTGAATTTCTAATGCATTTATTTTTTTTTGACCAAATGTACTTATTACTGAGTGAGAAAAATAAATTTTTATTTTTAATTCTTTACATCTATTCTTAACACGATCAGATGCTTCATTTCGTGAGTCAATAATGGTGACTTTAGCCCCCTTATCAACAAATTCAAATGCTGACAAGTAAGCATGGTCATTATTAGTAAATAAAACTGCGCTCTTACCTGGCAATACACCATAACGACAAAGATACTTCATTCCAGCAGAAGCCATCATTATTCCAGGTCTATCATTGTCTGCAAAAACTAAAGGCCTTTCAAAAGCTCCTTGAGCTAAAATTATTTTTTTTGCTCTTATTCTCCAATATCTTTCTCTTGGCAAAGTTTTTGATAGCTCTTGATGATGGTTAGTTACTTTTTCTAATGCTGTCACATAATTATAGTCATAATATCCCATTGCGGAGGTTCTATTTAAAAGCTTAACGTGCTCATATGACTCAAGTTCTTCGCAAACAATTCTGATCCAATCGTCTATTTTTTTGCCGTTTACGGATGCTTCAGAATTACTTAAATACCCGCCAAAATATGAATTTTCATCAACTAACAAGACATCACATTTTGCTCGAGCTGCGGCTAAAGCTGCTGATAATCCGCTAATACCTCCTCCAACAACCATTACATCACAATAGTGAAAACGTTGTTCATATCGATCTGGATTTTTAGCTTTCGGAGATTCTCCTAAGCCTGCTGCTTTACGTATAAAATGCTCATAAAATAACCAAAGACTAGGAGGCCACTTAAAAGTTTTGTAGTAAAATCCTGCAGGAAATAGTCGAGATAAAATATTATTTGCTCCTCCAATATCAAAATTTACTGACGGCCAACAATTTTGACTGGCTGCTTCTAAACCCTCGTAAATTTCTATCTCTGTTGCACGAATATTAGGTTCAGTCCTTGCACCTATACCTAACTGAATTAGCGCATTGGGCTCCTCTGATCCAGCAGTAAGAATTCCTCTAGGTCGGTGGTATTTAAAGCTTCTTCCAACAAGATGAACATCATTGGCTAATAATGCTGAAGCCAATGTATCACCTTCAAATCCTTGATATTTTTGACCATTAAACATAAAGTTGATAGGTTTATTTCTATCAATTCTACCTCCTGAAAAAGTTCTATTTTGATTACTCATTTTCTATTTCTGGTTTAGATTGACCCATTCTATAAGTCTTTATTATTTTATCACTAACAGTATCTCTCACAACATTGAACCATCTACGACAACCATGATCATGAGTCCATCTTTCATAATGAATTCCTTTAGGATTAGATCGAAAGAAAAGATAACTACCCCATTCCTCATCACTTATTTCTGATGGTACTTTTGGTCTAGCAATATGAGCCTCACCATGACAAACAAACTCTGTTTGATCTCTTTCACCACAATATGGACATTTAATAACAAACATAATATTCCTAGTGTGCTACAGCTGCTGCTGCCGCTTCATCAACTAATGCTCCTGAATAATGCCTTTCAATAGAAAATGGTGCAGCAATTTTATTGGGTTCTCCTTTGAAAACTGTCTCAGCAAATACATGGGCTGAACCAGGAGTAGCTTTAAAGCCACCAGTCCCCCAACCACAATTTATGAATATATTTTCTACAGGGGTTTTGCCAATGATTGGGCTCCTATCTGGAGTAACGTCAACTATACCTCCCCAAGTTCTAAGCATCTTTAGTCTTGAAAAAATAGGAAAAAGCTCAACTAATGGTGCCATCATATGTTCAATCATATCGAATGAACCTCTTTGAGAATAAGAATTATAGGCGTCTGAGCCTGCTCCAACCACTAACTCTCCTTTGTCAGACTGACTTACATAAACATGAACTGCATTTGACATGATAACGCAATCCAATATTGGTTTAATAGGCTCGCTCACTAGCGCTTGTAATGGAACTGAATTAATAGGAAGGCTAAAACCGGCCATATTCGCTAGAACAGAAGAATGACCTGCAGGAACTAAACCTACTTTATTTACATTCACAGAACCTTTACTGGTTTCAAGCCCGGTAACTTTACCATTACTAACATTTATACCCTTAACCTCACAATTTTGGATTATATCAACTCCAAGATTTTCAGCTGCTCGAGCATATCCCCAAGCAACTGCATCATGCCTCGCTGTTCCAGCCCTTCTTTGAAGCAATGCACCGAGAACAGGATACCTTCCATTTAAATTCATATAAGGAATTTTCTTAGCTACTTGATCTTGGTTTAACAATTCAGCATCAATGCCATTTAAAAAATTTGAATACCCTCTGCGAGAAATTTCTTGTAGATCATGAACTGAATGCGCAAGATGAAATAGTCCTCTTTGAGAAAACATGACATTAAAATTTAGTTCACTTGAAAGACCTTCCCATAAGTTTACTGCATGATCGTATAGAGCTGCACTTTCATCCCAGAGATAGTTTGAACGAATAATCGTAGTATTCCTTCCAGTATTTCCTCCGCCTATCCAACCTTTTTCAAATACAGCAATATTTTTCACTCCAAATTCTTTTGCCAGATAGTAAGCCGTTCCAAGTCCATGGCCTCCTCCACCCACAATCACAACATCATATTCACTTTTTAGCTCTGGACTACTCCAAGCCTTTTGCCAGTTCTCATGATAAGAGAATGAATTACGAACTAAATTTAAAATCGAATATTTCATTTTTTAAAATCTTTCTGCTGAAAATGATTTTA
>CACPJE010000011.1 GCA_902634045.1 uncultured Pelagibacteraceae bacterium | reverse complement strand
GACAAGTGGTTTAATAAGAAAACAAAAAACCGTTTATTTCAAGATGGACAGAATTTAAAATTTGATCGAAAAGAAGATGGAAGAATAGACATTTCATTCTTACGAATGGAAATTGATAATGTCTCCATCTCAAAAAAAGGGATTAATGCTGTAAATATGATACAGACTGAAATATCTAGACTTGGCTTTAATGATGAAAAAAAAGTCTACTTTGTTGTTTATGGAGGTTCAAATAAAGACGTATGTGCCTCATCTCAACTTCCACAGCATGCCCCAAAGAGTATCGTAGCTAATACTGCAGCTCTTTATTACCCTGGCAAAGGTGACGACTCATGCGTCGAAAATAATGGTGGATTTAAACCTGAATTTAATAATACTACCAGAGCCGCTCTTCATGAAGTATTTCATGTTTTAGGCGCAGTCCCAAAATGCGCTCCTGAACATTTAGTCTTTGGCAATGAGGGAACAATCAATGATGGCATAGGTGGACATCTAAGTATACCAGGTGACATTATGTTTAGTGTACAATCTAATGTGACTTTTTCAAAAATGGACAATTTAGATATGACGAGTAAGAATTACTATAATCACAGCAATGATTGCCTCGATCTTGCAAAAAGTCGATATGTAACACCGACCGTAGATGATCCTCAGCTACCTACATATGGAGTACAGTGAGAAGATTCCTATTTCTTTTCGATAATAAGCATTTCGTCATTGAACCAAAGGCCATCATTCTCTTTAACAATCTTTTCAACACATTCAATGTAGCTTTGATCAGCCTCTTTTTCTCTTACCATTTGATCTCCAATCTGAGCTACATAAGTGCATGCGTTCCAAGCAGAAAACATTAAAGAAGTTGCAATCCCACTATTGATTTCATTTGGCTGAGATCTTAAGCCATATTTGATTATTTCTGGCTTGTGAAAAATTAAATTTTCTTTTTCATCTTTTGATAGATTTTGATTTAAGTAATCAATCATATCATTAGCATTATTTGGAAATGGTGTTTCATCAGGCCATAATTGATTTATGACTTCAGTTCCAGGATCATTTCCACAAGAGTGGAAAATAGCAAGTTTTCCACCAGATGATAAAGCGTTAATCATTGGCTTAACAACATAATTTATTTTTTTATCGACTGGAAAACGAGAACGATAAGCTTGAGAGACTAAAACTAAATCAAATTCATTTATGGATTTATCCTTTGTTGGAATAATTTGCTCTAATGCAAACTCTTGGTCTTCTCTATAAATTACTATTACAGAAGGTAATTCATAAGTAGTGTTGCCAGACTTATTCTCCTCAACTCGCCAATTATTTTTTAAAATATCATCTAATTTACTGAGCTGTTGATTGAATCCGTAAGAGGAATTTCCCTTGAGTTTTACAACATCCCAATTCATTTTCTTTTGCTTTTCAGTATTCTTTGATTTGAAAGATGGAGCTTCAGAGTAATGAAGATTAGAAATAACAAAAACCATATTAGGGTGTTCGACAAGTCTGTCAGCTAATTTTTCGATGGTAAGTCTAGCATCCTCCATGCTTACATCTTTTCCGGATACAAAAAATGGAATAGTGGGAAATTTTTTATGACAGCTTCTTAGTACATTCATAAGTACAGCGCCATCTCCTACTCCAGCATCAAAAATTTTAAGAGCTGGTTTTTGAGGTTTTAAATCCTCAACAATTGATGCAATCTTTTCAGAAACAACTGCCTTTTCATTTGTTGTGGTAACAAACAACAGATATCGTTGTCGACTATCAAAAAATTTTACAGAACCATTCATATTTACCTAAATATTTTTTTTGATCTTAACAATTAAATGAAAAAATGAAACACTAGGATTTATATGGATACAGATGACTTAGAGCCAATAAAAAAACCTGATAATATAGACTTTGATACTCTTAGTATTAAAGAATTAGAAGAATATATTGAAGAATTAAAGAATGAGATAAAAAAAGCTGAAAATTTTATTAAAAGCAAGGGAAAAGATAAAATGAAAGCTGAAGATTTATTTAAAAAATGATTAATCGATATGGTCTAGTTCCACTAGCATTTGCTTTATTTGTTTTTTCTATTTTTATTATCACTATTATTCCATCACCTCATAAAGCATGTTTAGATAATAACATCGCTAAACTTAAACAACTTGATCGAGATATCTATTCAGATGATGAAATTGCTAGACTAGGAAAGTCAATTGGTGAAGGTTGTAGAGCTGATACAAATTATCAGCTCTCAACTTAGTTATTTAAAATTTTATTAACTTGGGAAGTTAAGAAGCGCATCATCAGTCATAATAGTCAACTGAGTTGTTTCTGTTAATGCTCCTGCCTCTTGTCTTGCTTTTATTAACTCTTCATCATTTTTAAATGCCATTAAGCCATCTTTGCTTTCATAGTGCATAAGAACAACCATTGAATTGTCATCATCAGCTTGAGAACCTGCAAATATAATTTTACCTTTAAAACCTTCTAGCTTAGATTTATTTTCATGAACCATATCTTTCCAAGATTTAAATCCTTTAGAAAGTTTTTGTGTCAGCATTACGTACATTTGTTTTCTCCTTTTTTAAAATAAACAACTTTAATTTTTGAAATGACTGTTTAACTTAATAGAAATATTGATAACTTCTATTCTCCCCAAGCTCCAGCAAATTCATAAACAATAGCTGGTTCATTCCCAACAACCATTCCATCATGTCCAGGTTGGATTGAGTATGCATCGCCTGCAGTATATGTTGCCTCAGTCCCATCATTATGAATAGCCTTGACTGTTCCCGAGATAATGACACCTAGATGAGTAGCTTGACAACTTTCTGTTCCAACAATAGGTTTAATGTCGTTTGACCATTTCCATCCTGGTTGAAGTGTTAATTGAATAACTCTTTGACCGCCTACGTTAACAGCATCCATTCGCGCATTATTAAAATCTGTGTTGACCTCATCTGCATTACTGAAGCTTTTTACTTCTATTGAACTCATAAATTAACTCCTTTTTTGAATTTTATTTAATTGTTGCATTAAAAGCAGTTAATGTATCATCAAAAGTCATCATTACTTTCATTTTATCATCTTCAACTTCAAAATAGTGACCAAACATAGTATCCATTCCCTCAGCAGTACCTTTAACAATGGCAAAAACTTTGTTTCCTTCACTGATCATTGAAACAGGCTTAACACTAAAATTATTCCAATATTCAGGTATCTTAGACATATTAGCTATAAAACTTTCCTTTCCTTGATGAACACCTGCTAGCGGATGTTTGCCCTCATCTCCTGGAAATGTCCAGGTAATCTCATCGTGAATTATATTATTAAAAAATTCTTCCATCTCACCTGCACCAAATAAATCATATCCTTTTTGAACTACTTCTTTTGCTTCCATAAATTTCTCCTTTAAAAAAAATTATTATGGACTATTTTTATTAAAGATTTATTAAGAATTTTTATACCTAATATTAAGACAGGAGCATTCATGACAAATTTAAAAGGTAAAACATTATTCATTACTGGCGCTACAAGAGGAATTGGATTTGCAATAGCTGAACGTGCAGCCAAAGATGGAGCTAATATAGCAATTATTGCCAAAACTACTGAACCTCAGCCAACATTGCCTGGTACAATATTCACTGCCGCTGAAGACCTAATTAAAGCTGGTGGTAATGCAATTGGTATAAAAACAGATATAAGATTTGAAGATCAAGTTCTTGCTGCTGTTGAAAAGACAATAGAAACATTTGGTGGCATTGATATATGTGTTAACAACGCTAGCGCTATTAGCTTAACACCAACTGTTAATACCGAAATGAAAAGATACGATTTAATGCATAATATTAATACTAGAGGAACTTTTCTTGTTTCAAAATCATGTATTCCTCATTTAAAAAAGGGTAATAATCCTCACATACTTAATTTAGGTCCTCCATTAAATATGGAAGGCCAATGGTTTAGTCCTCATGTGGCTTACACTATGGCAAAGTATGGAATGAGTATGTGCACGCTGGGCATGTCGGAAGAATTAAAGTCATCAGGTATTGCTGTAAATTCTCTATGGCCGAGAACGATGATCGATACGGCGGCTGTTAATAATATTTTAGCTGCAACTATGGATGACCAAGGTAAGAGTAAATGTAGAACTCCTGCTATAATGGGAGATGCTGCATATGTAATCCTTACTCAAGACTCTAAGAAGTTTACAGGAAACATGTGTGTTGATGACAGTACAATGATAAAATCAGGTAAAACAGATTTATCTGAGTACCTTGCAACTCCTGATGCAGAACCGTTTCCTGATTTCTTTGTCAATGAAAATGATGGTAATGATATCAACTTAGAATAGTTTTTTTACATTGTTACCTCGCAGTAAATCGTTACTATAATTTTTATGGGGATTGAATATGAGCGCCCTTTATTTAGGGGAATTACTCATTTAGTAATGTTTTTTATATCTGCCGTTGCTTGCGGATTTCTTCTTTACTTTAGCAAAACCAATCTAGAAATTACTGCAAATGCAATTTATTCATTTGGTCTCTGTACTATGTTTGGAATTAGTGCTCTTTATCATAGGTTAAACTGTAGTCTCAAAACCAAGCTTATTCTGCGAAAATTAGATCACTGTGGAATATTTATTATGATTGCAGGGTCATTTACACCAATTTGCTTACTGGCAATGCCTAGCGAAAGTGGCAACAAACTTTTAATCATTGTTTGGTCTCTTGCCTTCATTGGACTAGTTCAATCTATATTCTTAACTCGAATACATAGATGGATAAGAGCTTCATTATATCTGATTGTAGGGTATATGGCTTTCCCATTTATCAAAGTCATATATTTATCCCTTAGTCTATATAAGTTAACTCTTATAGCTGCAGGGGGTGCAATCTATTCACTTGGGGCCATAGGCTATGGATTAAAATTTCCAAAATTAAATCCAAAAGTATTTGGATTTCACGAGATGTTTCATTTATTAGTAGTTATAGCTGCTATTTTACATTTTATTGTAATATATAACCTAACATAAACTTCATTCATCATACCGCTGAGTATTACAAGAAGGTAAAGCAGTTTCACTTACATCGGATGTCTCACCAGAGCAACATGGATCAATATTAATTTTACAATTTGGGCATTGTGAGTGTCCATGAACTTCTATCGGTAAAACTTTGCTGTTACACCAATTACATTGAACTTGATTCATACAAGTAACTTTTAAGATTCTAAAATAAAGATCAACAATCTTATTTGCAAGGAAAGAAGGTTTCTACTTGGTTTGGCATTAAATACCTGGCTTTAGGCATATATGGTCCCATAATTTCTTCAAGCTGATCTTGTCTCTTCACTTTTTGAATTGAATGCTCAAACTTATCAGATGGTAGCAGATGTCTAAATTGTATAATTGTGACATCATCATCAAACATTCCATCACCATCGTCCGCCATTGGAAGCCATGCTATCCCACATTTATTAATTGCATTTCGTGGTCGGTCCTCTTCCCTGCTTATAGCAATTGTATAAAATCCATTTTTATCAATCGGAATTTCTTCATCATGCAAACAATCATTAACTCGAGTATTTACAAAACTTTGATTTGAGCAAAGAGACCAATATCGAAGATCTTCTTCTTCTGTAAATGATGTTTTAAAATATGTTTTAGGTGTTGTGGGGGCCTTTCCTCTAACAATTAAAACCTTGCCATGTTTACGATTTATAATAGATCGAATATATTGATTATCTAGATTGGGATAAAATCCGCCTTCGCTTCTAGGTGCATTTGGATCAATTTCCCCCGTATACATTCCAATTAAACTTTTACGATCAAGTTGAATAAACCATTTAGGAGGATTATGAGCTGGCCAAGTATCCGGCTTGTCAGGTTGTGATATCAGTTCTCTATATTCATTTGGTGGAATTCCAAGAGCATCAAATGAAACTTGTAATGCTTGACTGGTATTCAGAGTTTCACACGTTTCCTCACCTACAAGTTTACTTCCATCAGATAATGTCAATACAGGCTGAGGAAGCTTAACACCTCCAGTAATATCAATATTTTTATCGGGTAAGTAAATTCTATAAACGACCAACTGTTGATTTTTTCTATATTCTGGAGTGAACAAAATATTTCTATTAGGATTATCTGTACTAACGCTTAGATCTGAAAGTGGGTTTTTATTAACTACTTCTATAGAATAAGAACGAGAAAGATCAGATCTTTGATTGCCCAGTATAAATGGATTAGTAGCTTTTGATTGAATTTGAAAATCAGTTAGCGATCCAATTGGTTTACCTCTTTCGTTATAACTGAAAAAAGACATATAACGCGAATATGGATACTCACCTTTAATCTCAAGAGTTGAGTCTACAGGCATTGAAAATGCTGCTGCCCAATAGTAAACATTAGAGTCAGGGTAAGCAACATTAATATATGGATCTGCGCTGAATGGCCCTCGTGCCCAAAAACAATCACGCGGTCCTAGGATCTCAGTATCGGCGAAGACTTGATTGATTGAAGATAAATAAAGAAAAAGTAAAACTAGAATACGCATTTAAAAAACTTACACCACATATATTTAAAATTAAATAATATTCAGAATAATCTAAATTAAGATTAGTGGCGGGAGTGACGGGACTCGAACCCGCGACCTCCTGCGTGACAGGCAGGCGCTCTAACCAAACTGAGCTACACCCCCCACATCAATATATCCATTTCGTGGGAAGAAATGGTGGGCGATGACAGGTTCGAACTGCCGACATTCACGGTGTAAACGTGACGCTCTTCCAGCTGAGCTAATCGCCCCAGAAAGTTGGAATATATATATTTTGATATTTATTCCCAGTATATTCTGCAAAAAAAAATCCGACCATGTGTTTACATGATCGGATTTTATTGAATTTGTCTGAACTAAGACAATTCTGACTTACTTAGCCAGGATTGTTTACAGATTCTTTCAAACCCTTACCAGCAGTAAACTTTGGTCGTGTAGACTGTGGTATCTGAATAACTTCATTAGTCCGAGGATTTCTTCCTTGAGAAGCTTTTCTTATAGACGTTTTAAAAGTGCCAAAGCCTACTAGTCTTACTTCCCCTCTTGCTTTAAGAACGTCAGTAATTTGGTCAAAAACAGCATTTACAGCTTTTTCTGAGTCAGACTTTTGCATTCCAGTAACTTCAGCTACTTTGCCTATTAAGTCTTGTTTGTTCATAATCCCCCCTTTTCTAGGAGTTTTGATTCGTTATATATATATAGGAACTGAACTACTATATATAGTCAAGCTGAAAGCCCTTAAAAACCAATAAAAAATAGAAAAAAAGATAAAAAATTAATAAAGAATATATTTATCAATGAGTTATTGGATTATCTGAGTCCTGATCAGGATCATCATCAGATAAGTCACTAGAAGAATTGATTGTTTCTTGCTCATCCCATTCAATTGGGATTAATGGCTTTGTTAAAGCAATCTTTAATACTTCATCAACGTTATCTACAAAAATTAGCTCAAGTCCTTTTTTAACATTCTCAGGAATATCAGCTAAGTCTTTTTCATTTTCTTTTGGGATAATGACCGTTTTAGTCCCAGCTCTCAACGCAGCTAATAGTTTTTCTTTTAAACCACCGATCCCAAGAGCCTTGCCTCTAAGAGTTACCTCTCCTGTCATAGCAATATCTTTTCTTACGGGAATTCCTGTAAGCACTGAAACAATTGATGTAACCATACCAAGACCAGCTGAGGGACCGTCTTTCGGAATTGCACCTTCAGGAACGTGAATATGAATGTCTCTCAGAGGGAAAATAGTTGGCTTAATACCAAAATCAATAGACCTTGAACGAACATAAGATTTAGCAGCTTGAATTGACTCTTTCATTACATCTCCAAGCTTGCCAGTAATTGTCATTCTTCCTTTTCCAGGCATAATTACAGACTCAATTGGCAAAATATCTCCACCAACTTCAGTCCAAGCTAACCCAGTAACAATTCCCACCTGGTCATCATTGTCTATTTCACCATACTTATATTTTTTAACGCCAGCAAATTCAGATAAGTTAGATTTATCAATTAATAATTTTTTAATATCACCCGAAACAATTCTCTTAATTGTTTTACGTGCTAAGTTTGCTAATTCTCTCTCTAAACTTCTAACACCAGCTTCGCGAGTGTAATATCGAATTAATCCAATAATTGCACTTTCATCTATAGTGAGCTCTTCAGGTTTAATGCCGTGTCTCTTTAAAATTTCAGGTGCAAGATGCTGTTTTACAATTTCAACTTTTTCATCTTCAGTGTATCCGGCAATTCGGATAATTTCCATTCTATCAAGTAAAGCAGGAGGCATTCTAAGTGTATTAGCAGTAGTTAAGAACATTGTATCCGATAAATCATAGTCAACTTCTAAATAGTGGTCGTTAAAGGTATTGTTCTGCTCAGGATCAAGTACTTCTAATAACGCCGAAGACGGATCTCCTCTGTAATCAGCTCCTAACTTATCAATCTCGTCTAAAAGAAATAGAGGGTTAGATGATCCTGCTTTTTTCATCATTTGCAGAACTTTTCCAGGTAAAGAACCAATATAAGTTCTACGATGCCCTCTTATCTCGGCTTCATCTCGAACACCACCAAGAGACATTCTGACAAATTTTCTTCCAGTCGCTCGAGCTATCGATTTACCAAGTGAAGTTTTACCAACTCCTGGAGCACCAACTAAACATAGTATTGGCCCTTTCATTTTCTTAATTCTTTGCTGAACAGACAAATATTCTAAAATTCTTTCTTTAACTTTCTCAAGACCATAATGATCTTCGTTTAGAATTTTTTCAGCATAGTTAATATCCTTCTTAACCTTAGTTTTCTTCCCCCAAGGCAATGATAAAACCCAATCTAAATAATTTCTAATAACACTAGATTCAGCGGACATAGGGCTCATTGATCTTAATTTTTTAATTTCAGCATGACATTTTTCTTTAGCCTCTTTCGAAAGCTTAATTTTATCAATTTTTTCTTCATATTCCTGAACATCATCTTTGCCATCTTCAGTTTCACCCAGCTCCTTTTGGATGGCTTTCATTTGCTCATTTAAA
Source organism: uncultured Pelagibacteraceae bacterium (assembly GCA_902634045.1). GTDB lineage: Bacteria > Pseudomonadota > Alphaproteobacteria > Pelagibacterales > AG-422-B15 > CACPJE01. The sequence continues at coordinate 19,675 of CACPJE010000011.1, read as the reverse complement.
TAATATTCTCTTTGAGTTTTTTCCATCTGTGTTTTAACACGTCCTCTTATTTTCTTTTCAACCTGCATAACGTCCAACTCAGAATTTATAAAGTTCAAAATCTTTTCAATCCGTGAATATACGTCTACTGTCTCAAGGATTTCTTGCTTGTCTGAAAGTTTAATAGAGAGATGAGAGGCTATTGTATCGCTTAATTTGCCTAATTCATCTATTTCGTTTATAGACCCAATAACTTCAGGGGGAATTTTTTTATTTAAGTTAACGTATTTATCAAATTGATCTGTAACTGACTTCGATAAAGCTCTTAGTTTTTTATCTGTAGAGTCAACTGCTTCATCTATTATATCTATATCAGATTCTAAGAAATCATCATTTTCATAAAAAATATTAATTGATGCTCTCTGAACACCCTCAACTAAGACTTTAACTGTTCCGTCAGGAAGTTTTAGTAGCTGAAGAACATTTGCAATAGTTCCAAAATCAAATAAATCATCTTTTTTTGGGTCATCAGTGGTAGCACTTTTTTGAGTAATCAGCATGATCTGCTTATCCCCAGACATGACCTTCTCTAAAGCATTAACTGACTTATCTCTTCCAACAAATAAAGGAACTACCATATGAGGAAATACTACAATGTCTCTTAAGGGAAGGACGGGTATTTTATTTTTATTCATAATGAATCATTTAATGCTTTATAAAAAAATTAATATCACTCTTAGTAAAGTTCTAATATTTTGAGTACACTATTAGATGTGCATAAAATTAAGAATTTCAAGGATTTATATTACTTTAGAGCTCTAAGCGATTGTTTCTGAAGCCTTTTTATTATCTGCATAAATATATAAAGGTCTGGCTCTGCCCTCAGCAACCTCGGCATTAATCACTACTTCTTCAACGCCTTCAAGTGAAGGTAGCTCGAACATTGTGTCTAGAAGTATGTTTTCAAGAATAGATCTTAAACCTCTGGCGCCAGTTTTCCTAACAATAGCTTTCTTAGCGATAACATTTAAAGCGTCTTTTGAGAGTATTAGCTTCACATTCTCCATATTAAATAAAGTTTGATACTGTTTAATCAAAGCATTTTTTGGCTCTTGAAGAATTTTAATTAATGCGTCCTCATCCAAATCAGTAAGAGTTGTTACGATGGGAAGTCTTCCTACAAATTCCGGTATTAGTCCATAATTTAATAAATCCTCAGGCTCTAGTTCAGTTAAAATCTGACTTCCTAATTTTTCATCATGCGTTTTGACATTAGCCTGAAATCCTATGCCTGAACCTTTGGACCTTTTATTGATTATTTTATCTAATCCTGAGAAAGCGCCTCCACAAATAAATAGGATATTTGTAGTATCTACCTGCAAAAATTCTTGTTGAGGATGTTTTCTGCCACCTTGAGGGGGGACACTTGCAATAGTTCCTTCCATTATTTTTAGCAATGCTTGCTGGACACCTTCTCCAGAAACATCACGGGTAATTGATGGATTTTCTGATTTTCTACTTACTTTATCAATTTCATCAATATAGACAATTCCTCGTTGTGCACGTTCAACATTATAATCAGATGCTTGTAGTAACTTTAAAATAATATTTTCAACATCTTCACCTACATAGCCTGCTTCGGTAAGGGTTGTTGCATCTGCCATAGTAAACGGAACATCAAGAATTCTAGCTAAAGTTTGAGCTAATAAAGTTTTACCACAACCTGTTGGGCCAATTAAAAGTATATTAGACTTAGAAAGTTCTATATCAGATTTAACATTAGAGTGTTCAATTCTTTTATAATGGTTATGAACTGCTACAGAGAGATTATATTTTGCATCTTTTTGACCTATTACAAAATCATCTAATGTTGCACAGATTTCTTTTGGGGTTGGAATTTTACTTGAAGATTTAGACTTTATTTCTTTATTTTCTTCTTGAATGATGTCGTTGCAAAGCTCTACACATTCATCACATATAAAAACAGTAGGTCCAGCAATAAGTTTCTTTACTTCATGCTGACTTTTACCACAAAAAGAACAATACAAGGTGTTCTTGTTATTTTTATCTTCAGTATTTTCAGTCATAAAACTACTATAATTTCATAATCCGACACAAGTGATGCGAATCAATATTTTGCTAAGAAACCATTTAAATTAATAAAATTCAATAAAATTCAAAAATCTATTATGGAAAAGATGTTTATAAACAGTGTATTAACAGTATTATTTGAGGCTATTTCTCAGTTTTAACTGGAATTCTTTTTTCTTGAATTTCATCAATAATTCCAAATTTTAAAGCTTCGTCTGGAGACATGAAGTTATCTCTCTCAAGAGCTTCTTCTATCGCATCAACTGCTTGACCTGTATGTTTTGAATATAGTTTATTTAAATTTGATTTCATGGAGAGAACTTCCTTTGCATGAATTTCAATATCAGTAGCTTGGCCTTTAAAACCAGCAGAAGGTTGATGAACCATAATTCTGCTATTAGGCAGAGCATAACGCATTCCTTTTTCGCCAGCTGCTAAAAGAAAAGATCCCATCGATGCTGCTTGACCAAAACATAATGTTGAAACTGGAGATTGGATAAACTGCATAGTATCATAAATTGCCAGTCCATCTGTAACAACTCCTCCTGGAGAATTAATATATAAGGATATTTCTTTCTCAGGATTTTCAGATTCTAAGAATAATAATTGCGCAGAAATTAATGAAGAAAGATTATCATTCACTGGACCAACTAAGAATATAATTCTCTCTTTTAAGAGTCTTGAATAAATATCAAAAGCTCTTTCACCTTTACCGGTTTGCTCAACCACCATAGGTATCAATTGGTTCATTGTAATCTTTTCAGTCATGATCTATTTCTTTTTTGAAGCTGTTTTCTTTTTTGTTGTTTTCTTTTTCGTTGTTTTCTTTGTTTTAGGTTTATCTAAATTAGAATTAACATTATTATAAATTTTTATAAACGAATCAACGTCCAGCTCTTTTGTCTTCAATTTAACCTTACTCAGAATAAAGTCCACAATTTTATTTTCATATAAAGGTGCTTGAAACTGCATCGCAGCGTCTTGGTTATTTTTATAATAATCAATTACTTTTTGTTCCTGTCCTCTAAAATTACTGGCATATTCATATAATGCCTTATTCATCTCGTCACCCGTAACTTGAATAGCGTTTGTTTTTCCTATTTCTTGAAGTATCAAACCTAATTGTATTCTACTATTGGCATCTTCTTTAAATCTTTTTTCATTCTCTGAAGATAATTTTTTATCCTTAATCTCTTTTTTATGAGAATCAGAAACAACCTGTTCAGATTGAAGATGCTTTTCCTTTAAGCCATTAAACTCCGTTTCAACAAGATTTTCTGGAAGTTCAAACTTATGACTTTCTTGAAGCTTTTCAAATAAATTTTTCTTGTCTAAGCTTTTAGAGAGGTCGCTATATTCTTTTAGCATCTGTGCCTCAACTTTAGTCTTTAAATCTTTTAGATCTGTTGCTCCAACTGACTTTGCAAACTCATCGTTTACTTTAGACTCTTGAGGGGTACTTATTTTTTTAATATTGCATTCGAATACTGCTTCAGCATTCTGTAAATCTTTCTGACCGTAGTTTTCGGGAAATTTGACTTTAATTTTTTTATTGTCACCCTTTTTGAGGCCTATAAGACCCTCCTCCAAATCTTTTAGGTATTGACCAGATCCAATAACGATAGTTTGATCCTCTGCTTTTCCTCCATCAAAATTTTTTCCATCAATTGTTCCTTCATAATCAAGAAGAACTGAATCTTCCTTTTTAGATTTATAGTCATCTTTTTCTTCTTTGTAAGTTCGCTGATTTTTAGCAATAAGATCCAGCCTTTTATCTACTTCTGCCTTTTCTAATTTAACTTTAGATGACTCAATCTCAATTTTTGAAAAGTCAGCTAATTTGATTTCAGGAAATAATTCAAATTCAACATTGAATACTTGCTTGCCATCCTTTTCTTTGTCTTTTAAATCAACTTTTGGTTGAGATACTGGTCTGTACTTATTTTCCTGGATTATTTGACTTACATTGTCATTTACCATTTTATTTAAAACTTCAGCATTAATGGCATCACCATGTTTTTGCATTATGATATTAGTAGGAACTTTTCCCGGTCTAAATCCATCTATCTTGATTGTTTTCTTAACTTCTTCAACTTTAACATTAATATTTTTATTTAAATCCTCTGTTTCAAGTATGACTTCAAAGCCTCTTTTCAATCCTGAATTTAATGTTTCTTTATAGCTCATAAAATTTACTTGGTGCGGATAGAGGGACTCGAACCCCCATGAGTTGCCTCACTGGTACCTAAAACCAGCGTGTCTACCAATTCCACCATATCCGCGGTTAATAGAAAATGCAAAATAGACTATTTTTTAGATGTTTACAGTAAAAATTTAATCTAGCTAAGGTTTTGGTTTAAGGGGTTTTTTGATGAGGAGTGTAAATATAGTGTCAACACACTATCATTGGAGTATTGATTAAATCAGCTTAATTTACTAATGCTGGTAATGTCTCTAATATTTCTTTCATTGCCAATTCAGTGCTCCAACACTCTAAATAAACTGTTGCTTTATCAGCCTCGGAAAGTTGAGAAATACTATCTTCTTTATTATAAGGCATATTAAGACTGTCTAACATTAAACCAAGCACTTGAGATTTAATGGCATAATTCATATTTTGAGGTAACTCATTATTATCTATAGCAAACTGTATATCATATTTTGACACAACAATTCCAACCAACTGATTTTGATTATTTAAAACTGGACCACCACTATTGCCAGATTGAACAGGGGCATCAATTTGCAATAGGTTTATATTGTTATTATATCCCTGAAGGGCACTTACAATACCTTTAGTCATTTTTGACTCTGAACTTATCGCTTGACCAAATGGGTACCCAATTACATATACATCTTCACCTTTAATTGCTCCATTTTTAGAAAAAGGTATATAAGGAGTATTAGTTGTTTTAGATTTTAATATCGCAAGATCGTTTGTTACATCATTTCTAACTATATCCAATACTTCTCCATCAAGTCTCATTTCTAAACATCCATCAGTCACATGCCAATTTGTAGCAATATATCCATTTTCATTAATATAAAAGCCTGTCCCAGTTAACATCAATTTAGGTTCAAGTCTTTTCTTTGCCTCTTCTTCGGCAATTTTTTCTAAAATTTGTTTTTCTTTTTCTTTTTCTTTGCGCTCTTTCTCTCTCTCTTGTTCAAGTTCTGCTTGCTTTTTCTCTCTCTCAAGATCAAGTTCTGCTTGCTTTTTTTCTTGTTCTTTCAATTTCTTTTTTTCATCTTCTGTAAGTGTGTTTGTAATTTTTTTACATTCCAATAGCCCTATAACTTTTTCTTGGTTGTCATGTATAATTTTCTTATAGTCTTCAATATTATCAAGTTCCTTACTATTTACGATTATATTGCATTTTTCATTTAAGCTAAGATCGTAAAAATAGTTTTTATAATCTTTTTTATTGGACTCCAATTCCCTAGAAGCAATGTATTCAGGATATGGATCTTTTTCACAAAAATAAGAAGACGAGACATGTAATTTTGTATTTGACAATCCAAACGTATAAACACCCATAAAAATTTGCCCAATTCTTGAAATTGGCTGAACCTTAAATTGAGCTTCACCAGTGTAAATGGCTCTTCTATCATATACTTTACAATGACTAACGGCTAAATCATCAGTATATTTTCTAAAAAACTCTTTATAACCCGATCCAAATTTATTACACCTTGTTGCAAAATTTATTTGATTTTCATCACTTGTAATTTTCATTTTTCTTTCTTGGCTTTCCAAGAAGCTATACTTAATCCCTAAAGATTGTGATGCACCCAAACAAACAAGATCTTCACTAACAGTGCGTTCTTTTTGTAATTTTCCCCAATTTGCAAAAGCAATGTCAATTTTATCTATATCTTTATATTTCTCGCGTTCTATTTCAGGTAATTCAGAGAATTCTATAACGTAAGAAGCATTAGCATTCGATACTTGACCTGATGGATAATTAGAAACATAAGCTGAGTCAAAGTCTTCAGAGAAAGAAGCATTAGTATTAGGAGATATAAAAATAATGACAAACAAGACTATAGAAGCAAATTTTTTAAGTTTTGAAGTCATGCAATGTCAGTATAGCATCAATATAGATAAGTAGATTTAAAAAGAGCCTCATCTTTTCTAAGTTCTGTCCTACATTCTGTCCAATATACCTCATATTCACTGTTGTCCCAGTAATCATTTTTTAAAGTTAACTTTTCTTGAATAGATAGATCTTCTAATGAATCTAAAATATTTATAAAATATTCCTCTACCTCTTCAGTCCACGAATCTCTTTCATCATAATAATTAGCTTTTATCTCCATTTGTTCATATTTTTTAAGGTCAGCACACATTTCAATCCACTCCTCATTAGCGTAAGTCGTAATGGGTTGAAGAAAGACAATAAAGAAAATTAGGATTCTTACATTAGTCATTAAAAAAAATAATGTATTAACTTAACTAAATTTTTCACTAAGTGGTGTTGCATACATCAGTACAAATATTGCCCCACTAGCCATTCCTGAAAATGCCAAAATTAAATTACTCAGTGGGTCTCCGATCGTTGGCCCCATAAATAAAGTCAAAGCAATGGAAATTATTGTAACCCATAGATACATACTTCTTCCAGTCGGACTAAATTTTAAAAGCATGAAGCACGCAACTATATATATAATAGCTAGTGGTATAGATAATAAATACACAACTAGATATTCCTCTACTAAATAATCATTCCAATCTAACAATTCAGGTGGAAGTAAAGCTGATGTAATACCTGATAATGATACTAAAATAATTGCAGCTATTGATGACAGGTCAAAAATTACTAATTTTTTAAAAGTGGATTCCATACAGTAACTGTAAACTAATTAAACAATGGAGTCATTAATCAATTTGAGTCTATCTTGTGATTTTTTACTTGAAGGAATGATTTCAAGAATCCTTTTATATATTTCAGCCGCACCAAGAAGATTATTTTTAATTAAGTAAATTTCAGCTAAACCATCTAACGCACCAAAATGCTGTGGTTCCAACTCTAGAGTTTTATCAATATCCGCAATTGATTTCTCTAATTCACCTTGGAGAAAATAAACTGTCGCTCTCTTATTCCAAGCTTCAGCAAAATCAGGACTTAGCTCAATAGTCTCAGAAAATAGTTTTATTGCAGAGTCAAAATCCCCACTATCCATAAATTGATTACCTTTATCAAAAATCATTTGTGTTTCTTCATCTTCAGCTATGTACCAAATATTCCAGATATCAGCCAATATAATATTTGTCTTAATATTACTTGAGCTTAAAAATAATTCATCGAACAATTGATTTAGACGGATATCTTTTTGATCAGCATGCGCTGAATTTAGAAATAAAAAAAATATAATTAAAAATATTTTCACCTTAATTTCTAACACTATATTTTCCGGGACTGCTAGCAGATAGAATTAACAATCCCGCTATAATTCCTAAATTTTTAACAAAGTTTTGTAATTCATGATCAAATTGAATACTTGGATCCATATTCCAAAAGTCATGCATGTAATAATTAATAATGATAGTTAACAAAGCCAGTAAAAAAGCTGATATTTTAGAATACCATCCAATAATAATACCAATCGAACAAATAAACTGAATAATTATAGTTAATACTAACGCTATATGAGTAAATGGAACATCATGATCAGACATATAGCTATAAGTAAAATCATAATTAAACATTTTTGCTACCGCCCCAGGTAACAAAAAATATAATCCGATAATAGATCTTCCAAATAGTAAAATAACGTCTTCAGATTTTTTTAGCATTCTATAACTTATAATTTACAATTTTTTATAAATAAAGAGTCATATAGTAGTCAAAGAATTATAAATGATATATAAAATTTACGATGATAAAAAATGTCGTTTTTTTAGATAGAGATACATTTCCAGAAGGATTTAAAATTCCACCATTAAAAATAAATGCAAAATGGAAGTATTACGGGTTTACAGCCGATAAACAAGTTTCAAAAAGAATTAAAAATGCTCACATCATTGTTAACAATAAAGTGAATCTGACGTCAAAAAATCTTAAAGATGCTAAAAATTTAGAATTAATTGCAATCAGTGCGACAGGAACAAATATTATTGACCTAGAATACTGTAAAGCCAAAAGTATTGCTGTTACCAACTTAAGAAATTATGCTTCAGATTCTGTTGCTGAACATGTTCTTGCTATGATTTTAGCTCTTCTAAAACAAATTAAAGGTCTGGAAAAAGATATCAAAAAAAATATTTGGCAAACTAGAAAGGTATTCGCTCTTCTGAGTAAGAAAATTCAAAATCTTAATGGAAAAACAATTGGCATTATTGGAAAAGGATCAATAGGCCTAAAAGTTGCAAAATTATCTAAAGCCTTTGGAATGAAAGTTAGTTTTTTATCAGCGCAAAATCTTAAAAAAAGTAATTTAAATAAATTTCTCAAGGAAATAGACATATTAACTATCCACTGCCCTCTAAATAAGAACACTGAAAACTTAATATCGCTTAAAGAATTAAAACTTATGAAGCAAGATTCAATTATAATCAATACTGCTCGAGGTGGAATTATTAATGAAAGAGATCTTGTTCATGCTTTAAATAAAAAAATCATAAGTGCTGCAGGGATTGATGTTACTACAATGGAACCTCCAAAAAAAACACATCCATATTATAGGATAATTAATTCACCAAATTTTATTTGGACACCCCATACAGCCTGGGCATCTGATGAGACTTTAAAAAATGCTTTAGATCAGTTAATAGAAAATATTAATGCCTATTATTTAGGTAAGCCAAAAAACTTAGTTTAATTCCTTTTTATTTTCTAAATGAATTAAATAAGCTGAACCTATTACTAGAATTCCCCCTACTACTTCATAGATGCTTAAAGTTTCATTAAAAATTAAATAAGTTAACGCTATCCCGAAAATAGGAAATAAAGAATAAAAAGGCAAAACATTTGTGACTGGATAAAATTTGTATAGATAAAACATTCCTGCATGACCTATTACTGAAACAATCAGAGCAGTGTGAAGGACAGCAAATAGTGTAACTCCATCAATTTGGGTTAAATAATTCATTGGATTGCCTTCAAAGAATACAGATAATAACATTACTGGAATAAAACTTATTAAGCCATGCCATCCATTTAAAACTGCTGTATCAACATTCTTTAATACTCTGGCCATCATATTCGCCAGTGCAAAGAAAAATGATGTTCCCAAAATTAGTAATAATGCAAATTTATCATCAACAATTCGAGGATCATAGGCAATGATTATGATTCCTACAAATGATAAGATAATTAATATCCATTTCTTAAAGGATACCTTTTCATTTAATACAACAAGACTTAAAAGCAGCCCCATTGGGATTGCAGTTTGAGAGCCAATAATAACTGGAGCTACAATTGTAAGCCTTTCCAATGCAAAATATAAAATTGCATAGGTTCCAATTCCCATAATTAGTGAAAAAGCAACCAATGGTTTGATCAATTTTTTTTCAGGTAATCGAAACCTAAAAAAAGGTAAAAATGCTAAAAAAATAAGTCCAACTCTTAAAGCAGTAAACAAGAGAGGAGGAATTGTATCGATACCAAGTTTACCAATTGGATAAGAACTCCCATATAAAACCATGATTAACAGAACTAGGGCTAAATGCTTTGGCTGCATGGAAACAAATTATCTTTAAATAATAGATTTACAATGAAATTAATATTTATATGATTAACTAGATGAAGTTATATCAAATACATACAGGTTTTTATGACTCTAAAGATGTATCAAAAGGATTTTATGAGGGTCATACAAATCTTTTTGTATGTGCAAAAGATGAATCTGATGCAAGAAAAAAAGTAAAAGCTAAAAAAGAGTTTAAAAAATTTAAAATGCACATTGACGGCATTCAAGAAATTAGTCTGGTTGATAATTACGAAGTTAAATTAAAAAAAGTTTAATTTAGACACTTACCATTTAAAAAAGTTAAATAAATATCATCAACTTCTTCTTCAGTAAGAGTTGTTCTATTGAACATCTCTCCTATAGTTGCACACTTTTGATCAACCGTTAAGGCTTCACTTGCTAAGCCTTGAAGAATTGAGTCTGCAGATAGAGTTGCATTGTACATTGCAATTCCTTTATCATTTACTGAATCTAGTACAATAAACCTTTCCTCATCAGTCTTAGCATCCCAGTTTAACCATTCGACATCTTTTGAATATGGATTCTCATTTGGATTTCCATCATATGCAAAATTGACCCAGTACTCACCTATCTCATCAGCAAGTTTAAGGTCTGTATCCCTATTTTCAGCATCATAAATAGAAGAAAAAATATAACTGTCACTTTCTCCTTTAAGAGCAGAAGATTTAAAAACAAACCCAATTTCCATCCCGTGCGCTGCACCCATTAACTTATTTAAAGGAACTCCAAAAGTGGTAGGTTGTTCATCCCAATCAAATCTATAAGCATAGATATTAGATTTTTGTGTCGAAGATAAAAATCTTGAAGGAAGATCTACAGCTCCATATTTCCAAGACTCTGCCATATATTTCGCATAAAGATCATAGAACTTTGGATCTTTCGGTTGAACATACATGTCAAATCCAGGCCATAACCAAGATAAAAATCTTAGTGGCTTTTTTACAAAGTAGTCATTCAAGAACATAAATAATTTATCTTCATCGCGAGTTGTTCCGAAAATCATTTCTTTATCATGAACTTCTCCGTCACGAAAAGCTCCATAAATTCCTTTTTCAGGGATGACTACTCCATCAGGGATCACGTTTGGGACATCAATCAATTCTGATGCATCGTTTCGCATCCTATAATAACTTATAATTTCATCTGAAGTTAAGTTTCTTAGAAACTCAATCGTCTTATCTTTATCATTCATAAATTGTTTAATCTGACTATTTGAAAGTTCTGGATAGAGCATTTTAATTCTATTATTTATAAATCCGTCAGAGCCCGATCTCGGATCATTTTTTGCAAAATCAAGAGAATCTGATCCTAAATATCCACTCTGAGCAATTCCTCTTTGAAATAATCCTTCACTCATTGAAGTGGTCATAAGTGTCATAACATTTCTTCCACCAGCTGACTCTCCAAAGATCGTTATATTTTCTGGATCTCCATTAAAATATGAAATATTTTCATTCACCCATTCTAATGATTTAATTGTATCAAGAGTTCCAAAATTAACTGTTTGATCTAGTGGCTCAGAACTATTTTCATTAAGTCCTTCATAATGAAACCATCCAAAAGGTCCTAATCGATAATTAGTTGTAACAAGAACAATGTCATGATCAAATACAAAATCTCCATCAGTAAATAAATTTGAAGCAGAATATCCCCAGGTATTTCCACCACCATGAATCCAAAACATAACAGGAAGTTTCTTATTAGAATTCATAGCTTTCTCTGAAACAAATATATTTAAATACAGACAGTCCTCTGATCCAATAATTGAATTAGACTCTATTCCATCTATTTCATCATAAAAATTTGAAACTTGGACACAATGGTTTGGAAGATTTGAAGCATCTAACTCGTTGCCAGTAATTTCGAAACTCCTTGGAGCCTTCCATCTCAATTCTCCAACAGGAGGTTTTGCAAACGGTATACTGAACCAAGCAAGCATATTTTCACCGTTACTATTCTGTATTACTGTTCCTGTAATTATTGTTTCACCTATTTTCACAGAAGCATTTTCGTCTTTTTCATGAGCAATTAAATGAGTGGAGCTTAAAAAAAATAGTATTAATAATATTTTTGCAATCTTAGTAATCATGAATTTGAAGCTTTTTAATAATTAATGGAATATTGTCAATCAAATCTTCAGCAATTAAACCTGCGCCAATTAATTCTCCTAACTTTGAATGTATCCAAGTCCCCGCACATGCAGCATTAAAAGCGCTCATTTTATTATCTCCGACTAATGAAGCTATTATCCCAGCTAACACATCCCCTGAACCAGCCGTTGCCAAATATGGTGCTTCACTTGAATTTATTACTGCTTGTCCCTCAGGATTAGCTATTATTGTGTCTGCTCCTTTTAAGACAACAATACTTCCAGCTAATTTTGAAGCTTCTACAGTTTTTACAACTTTATCCTCTATAGATGCGATCTCATCTCCAAATAGTCTACGGAATTCACCTTCATGTGGAGTTAAAATAGTATGTGGGTATGTATCAACAAATAATTCTTTAGGATTTTTTTCAAAACAGGTAATTGCATCAGCATCGATGACAACATGTTTCACAAATGCTAAAGCTAATAACGTTCTTGATTTAGTTTCATCATTAACCCCGTTTCCAGGACCAACCAAAATACTTGATACTTTTCTATCTTTGAATATTTGCTGAATTTCATTTTTCTCTTTTACTACTGAAATAAGTTCAACTGAGATTTGAGGTTCTAAAACTTTTGCAGCTTCATCGTCACAAATTAACTTTACTGCGCCAGCTCCTACTCTCATAGCAGATCTTCCTGCTAATCGAGCTGCTCCAGTTTTATAAATAGGTCCACAATTAATTATCAATAAACCACGAGAATATTTATGATCGAAAGAACTTGGAAATGGAAATTCTTTAATCCATAACTCTGGGTTATTGTTTCTAATTTTTGGCATCATTTCTTTAAATACATCAGTTTTAATTCCAATATCTTCAACTATTACTTCACCACAAAAATTTTTACCTGGATATAAATAATGACATTTTTTTTTATTGAAAAACGTAATTGTTTTAACACATTCTAGACAATCACCATTCACTATCGAAGAATTTCCATTTATTCCTGAAGGTATATCAATTGCATAAACTGGAATTTTATTCTTTTTTACTATGGAAAATATTTTTTCTAATTGACTTGGAATTTTTCTTGTAAATCCTGTACCAAACAAAGCATCTATTACATATGAATAGTTTGAATAATTCCTTATTTCACTAATAAAGCTTTGACTATCAATTTTATCCTTATTGATTTTACAATCATTGGAAATTTTGCCATTATTATAAAAAAAGATATCTACAGAAATTCCAATTTCTATTAATAGTCTAGCTACTACAAATCCATCTCCTCCATTATTTCCTGGTCCAATTAAGAGGAGTACTCTGTCGATATTTTTAATAGGAATGTTATTAAATACTGCTTTTCCCGCATTCTCCATAAGTTCAATGCTTGGAACACCTGAAGCAATAGTCATTTGATCTGCTTCAGCCATTTCTTCATTTGTAAGTATGTATTCAACCATTAATTTATATTTTGATCATAAATTATTGAAATATATTGATAATAGATAATTTTTAAATTTAGAGTTTTTGATCAATCATTGTTGTCATTTTGGCAAATGTTCTTAATGGTGACAACATTCTAATCAATTTATTTTCTATTTGAGATTGCTTCAATTGTCTTTAAGTTAACCTAGATTTTTAAGTTAATCTGGAGTTTTTATGAAAAAAATTGAGGCCGTTATTAAGCCTTTTAAAATTGATGAAATTAAAGAGGCCCTAGAAAAAGTTGGAGTAAGGGGAATTACGATTTCTGAAGCTAAGGGGCTTGGTAGACAACGAGGTTTTACTGAAGTAAATACTGGGGTTGAATATGGTGATTTTTTACCCAAAATTAAAATAGAAATTATACTTCAAGATGAACTCGTTGATAAGGCTGTTGAAGCTATAAGATCTGCTGCTAATACAAATAGAATTGGCGATGGCAAGATTTTTGTCTCGGACATTGAAACAGTAATAAGAATTCGAACAGGAGAAACCGGTTCGGAAGCTTTATAAAAATATCAAGGAGAAATTTATGTCTGAATTTAAAACTTACGAATACATATGGTTAGATGGTTACACACCAGAACCATTCATGAGAAGTAAAGTCAAAGCAACTGATGAAAAATCTGCACCAGATTGGTCTTTTGATGGATCATCAACACAGCAGGCTGAAGGAGGAAGTTCAGATTGCCTTCTACTTCCTGTGCAAACATATGTAAATCCAAATGGTCACAATTTAGTTATGACTCAAGTTCAAGCTGCTAACCATACTGCTCATCCTTCAAATTTTAGAGCTGCAGCTGCAGAAGTAGTTTCTGATGAATGGTGGTTTGGCTTTGAACAAGAATTCTTTTTTACTGATTCAAAAACAGGTGAACCTCTTGGTTGGGAAGATGGAACTCCAAGAGAGCAAGGAGAATTTTATTGTGGAGTTGGAGCAGGTAATGTAGTTGGTCGTGAGATTTCAGATGCTCACTTGAAAGCCTGCTTGGATATTGGAATTACTCTAACAGGAACAAATGCCGAAGTTGCATTAGGTCAATGGGAATATCAATGTTTTGGAAAAGGCATTAAAGCTGCTGATGATCTATGGATGAGTCGATATCTACTGATGAAGACTGCTGAAAAACATGGAGTTGGAGTTAACTTTCATCCAAAACCTAAAACTGGTGATTGGAATGGCTCAGGTATGCATACAAATTTTTCAAACGAAAAGATGCGAACTGCTGGATCAGAGGAGCTATTTACTTCTATGTGTGAAAAGCTTGGTACTGTACACGAAGAAGGAATTGCAGCCTATGGCTCAGATAATAATATGAGACTTACCGGTTTACATGAGACACAAAGTATCGATAAATTTTCATTTGGTGTCAGCGACAGAGGTGCTAGTATACGTATTCCAGTATATACAGTTGAACATAACTGGAATGGCTACTTAGAAGACAGAAGACCTGCTTCTAATGCAGACCCGTATAAAATAGTCTCTCATATTGTAGGGACGCTAACTAAATAATTTATGGAGATCGGATGGTTTCTACCAATGATGCATTAAAGAAATTTAAAGATGGTGGCGTTAAGTATCTTGACTTGAGATTTACAGATCCAAAAGGAAAGTGGCAGCATCTTACAATGGATGGAACAGCTGTCGATGAAGATCTGCTGAACAATGGAGTATTCTTTGACGGCTCTTCAATTTCTGGTTGGAAAGCAATAAATGAATCAGATATGGTCTTAAAACCTGATGTTTCTACGACTGTAATGGATCCATTTACAGCTCAGCCTACTATGATTGTATTTTGTGATATTCTCGATGCTGTTTCTAAGGAACCTTATGGAAGAGATCCAAGAGGAACAGCTAAAAAGGCAGAAGCCTATGTAAAATCAAGCGGTGTGGGTGACACAATATATATGGGGCCTGAAGCAGAATTCTTTGTATTTGATGATGTAAAATTTTCTGTTGAAATGAATAAATCAATGTTTGCAATTGATAGTATTGAAGGTCCTTATAATACTGGTAGAGATTATGAGACTGGTAATCTTGGACATCGTCCAGGGATCAAGGGAGGTTACTTCCCTGTTCCTCCAGTCGATAGTGCTCAAGATATACGCACAGAATTTTTAGAAGAACTTAAAAATCTTGGATTAAAAATGGAAAAGCATCACCATGAAGTTGCTCCAAGTCAACATGAACTTGGACTAGTTTTCGACACTCTTTTAAAACAAGGTGATAATATGCAACTTTACAAATATGGAGTGCATATGGTTGCAAATTCTTTTGGAAAAACAGCTACCTTTATGCCTAAACCTGTAAAAGGAGACAATGGCACAGGTATGCATACTCATCAATCAATTTGGAAAGATGGAAAGCCTTTATTTGCGGGTGATAAATATGCGGGATTATCTGAGATGGCTCTTCACTATATTGGCGGGATTATCAAACATGGGAAGGCACTTAATGCATTTACAAATGCAAGCACTAACAGTTACAAAAGACTTATACCTGGATTTGAAGCTCCAGTGATACTCGTTTATTCTGCAAGAAATAGATCTGCTTCTTGTAGAATTCCTGTTTCTGATAGCCCCAAAGGAAAAAGAGTTGAAGTTCGTTTTCCTGATCCAAGCGCTAATCCTTACTTAGCGTTCTCAGCAATGCTAATGGCTGGATTAGATGGGATCAAAAATAAAATTGATCCAGGCGATGCTGCAGATCAAGATTTATATGAACTACCAGAAGATGAAGTTAGACAACTACCCACTGTCTGTGGCTCTTTAAGAGAAGCATTGCAATCTGTAGATGGCGATAGATCATTTTTAACTGAAGGTGGAGTATTCACTGATGATCAAATAGATGCTTATATAGATTTAAAGATGGAAGACGTTTATGATTTAGAGCATTCACCCCATCCAATTGAATTTAAAAATTATTATAGCGTTTAACTTGATATAATTAATATTTATGGAATTAACATCTGAACATGAAGAGCTTAGAAGATCGGCATTAAAATTTGTTGAAACAGAAATAAATCCTTTTGTTAATGAATGGGAGGAAAATGAAATCTTCCCTGCGGGTGAATTATTTAAAAAACTTGGGGATCAAGGTTTTCTTGGAATAACAAAACCAGAGAAATACGGTGGATCTGAATTGGATTACACATATGGCGCGGTGCTTAATGAAGCAATTGCTCACAGTAACTGTGGCGGGGTTCCAATGGCGATTGGTGTTCAGACGGACATGGCTACACCAGCTTTATCTAGATTTGGATCTGAAGAAACATGCAGTGAATTCCTTAAGCCGTCAATATCTGGTGATTTTGTAGCTTGCTTAGGTGTGTCTGAGCCAAGTGCTGGTTCTGACGTTTCTGCTATCAAGAGCAATGCCATTAAAGATGGTGACGATTATGTAATTAATGGTTCTAAAATGTGGATTACAAATGGTACCCAAGCTGATTGGATGTGCATGCTGGCAAATACTGATCCTGATTCAAAGAATAAACACTTTAATAAATCACTTATTTGCGTTCCTCTTAAAGAAAACGGAAAGAGAGCGAAAGGAGTAACTATCAATAGAAAATTAAAAAAAATGGGAATGAACTCTTCTGATACGGCAGAAATTTTCTTTGATAATGTAAGAGTTCCTCAACGGAATTTGATTGGTGACGAAGGTCAAGGATTTGTATATCAAATGTTACAATTTCAAGAAGAGCGACTCTTTGCGGCTTTGGGAGGCTACACAGGATGTGAGTTGGCAATTCAAGAAACTATAGAATATACAAGACAAAGAAAAACATTTGGCAAGCCAATTCTAGATAATCAAATTGTTCATTACAAATTATCTGAACTCATGACTGAAGTTGAAGCGTTACGTTCGCTTACTTGGAAGGCTATAGAAATTCATGTTAATGGCGGTGATTGCACTAAACTTGCATCAATGTCAAAATTAAAAGCTACAAGACTCTCAAGAGAAGTAAATGATGCATGTTTGCAGTACTGGGGAGGAATGGGTTACATGGATGAATCCCCTATATCAAGAAGATTTAGAGACGGCCGCTTAGGCTCTATCGGAGGTGGATCAGATGAAGTTATGCTTGGTATTATTTCTAAATATTTAGATATTCTTCCAGGAAAGAATTAATTACATTCTTGCTACACCAAAAGTATTTGGTTTAAGTTCTCTTTTATCTCCATCAGATATAATATTTAAACATTCACCTAATATCTTGCGTGTATCGCGTGGATCGATAATTCCATCATCCCATAATCTCGCAGAGCAAAAAATTGCCTCTCCTTCTTCATTATATTGATCAATTAATTTTTTTTTCATCCCTTCTAACATTTCTAAATTTTCACCAAATATTTTCTTTGGATCTTGCCCTTTTCGCTCAGCACCCTCTAACGCAACTTGCGCCATTGTTCTGGCGGCCTGTTCACCTCCCATAACGCTCATTTTTGCATTTGGCCAAGCAAATAAAAATCTAGGATCATATGATCTTCCTGCCATTCCATATTCACCTGCGCCAAAAGAAGCTCCAATTCTAAGCGTTATCTTTGGCACAGTGCAGTTCGTTACTGCCTGAATCATCTTAGATCCATGTCTTATCATGCCTTTAGCCTCTTCCTTTGTGCCAACCATAAAACCGGTGATATTTTGTAAGAAAATTAATGGGGTATTTGACTGAGAACAAACTTGAATAAATTGAGTTGCTTTATTTGCACTTTCAGAAAATATTGGGCCGTTGTTTCCTAAAATTCCTACTTTGTATCCATTAATTGTTGCATGGCCAGTAATTAATGTCTTGCCCCAACCTTCTTTAAATTCTAGAAACTCTGAACCATCCACTATTCTTGCAATGACTTCTCTACAATCATATGGAACTTTGTAATCAACAGGCACAACTCCAATTAATTCGTCAGGTGAATAAACTGGCTCCTTATATCCTGTTTTCTGGGTAGTAGTAAAATCATTATTCCATCCAATATTCTTCATTACATCACGAGCTATTTCGATTGCGTGAGCATCATCTTTTGCCATGTACTCGGCAAGGCCAGATACAGCATAATGTAAATCGGCTCCACCAATTTCTTCATCTGTTGCAATCTCACCCAATGAAGCTCTTAACAATGGTGGTCCAGCAAGAAATATTTTGGATCTTTCTTTAACAACAATAATGTAGTCTGATAAACCGGTTTGGTAAGCACCTCCTGCAGTTGAAGATCCATGTACAACACCTATTGTAGGCAAACCTTTTGCTGACATTTTAGCTAAATTAGCAAAACTTCTTCCGCCCTTAACAAACATATCCGTTTGTCTGAGAAGATTTGCACCGGCGCTTTCAATCAATTGAACAAATGGAAGTTTATTTTCAAAAATAATCTGAGCATTTCTTAATCCTTTTTCCATGCCCATTGCTGAAGCACTTCCGCCTTTTATGCCAGCATCGGATACACCTACCATACACCTGACACCAGACACGTATCCTATTCCAGCTATTCCATTGCCCCACCCAATATTTTTATCTCCATCATCATCTCCCATCTTGTAGCCAGCTAAAGTAGACAGGGGTAACCAAAAGCTGCCGGGGTCTAATAGCTTTTTAAGTCTCTCACGAGGAAGCAATTGTCCTCGTTTATCAAATTTTTCTTTAGAACGTGCTGAATTATCAGCTATTTTCTTTTCCAAGCCTTTGACTTCATCAATTAATCTAAGATGATCTTCTTGATTCTTCTTAAAAGACTCTGAGTTAATCATTATTTTTGATTCAATAGCTGACATTTTAAAATCTCAATAAATTCATGCCGTTAGACTAATAAAATATTACACAAAGTAAAGAATCTATTATTATTGAAATATAACAATCATGGCAAAAAAAACTAAGAAAAAAAAGACTGTAAAAAAGAAAAGTCTCAAAACAAAACCAATAAAAAAAACTAATTCGACTTATACAGCTAAGGATATTGAAGTACTAGAGGGCTTGGAACCAGTCCGCAAAAGGCCTGGGATGTACATTGGTGGGACAGACATAATAGCAATGCATCACTTGGTGAGTGAAGTGTTAGACAACTCAATGGATGAAGTTGTAGCCGGTCATGCTGATAAAGTAGATGTAAAACTTATTGATAATTTAACAATTGAAATCTCTGATAATGGAAGAGGAATACCAGTCGACAAGCATCCTAAATTTAAGTTGCCTGCAGCAGAGGTAATAATGACAACCCTGCATTCTGGGGGAAAATTTTCAAATAGTAATTACAAAACATCGGGTGGGCTTCATGGTGTAGGAGTTTCAGTTGTAAATGCCCTGTCAAAGAAGTTATCTTT
>CACPJE010000010.1 GCA_902634045.1 uncultured Pelagibacteraceae bacterium | reverse complement strand
TATATACGCTTATCGTTTAGTTGCTCCTAGTAGCCTCGCACCATTTGAATATTTAGGAATTCCTTCTTCATTTATTCTTGGCTGGATATTTTTCAGTGAAGCTCCACTAGATCAACTGTTCCCAGGTGTCATAGGAATTATCGCGGCTGGCATGATTGTAATCTGGCATGATAGAAAAGTTTCAGAATTTCCTGAACAAACAAAAAAAATTTATTAACCTGATGTCATAGACTTCATAATAATTGTTCTGTCAATCTCACCAATTAATTCTCCAGTTTCACTATCCACAACAGGAAATGTATTGTCAGTTTCACAGCACAGGTCCATTAGTCCATCAATTTTAGAATTGCTTTTAATACAATCTTTTCCTTGAGCAAAAGTACTCTTGGTTTCATCACATATTTCTCGGCGACAAACTTTACCAGCACTTAAAACCTTATACTTTGGAACATCTTCAGTAAAATCTTTTACATATTGATCAATCGGATTAGCGACGATTTCTTCCGGAGTTCCAACTTGAGAAATTTCACCATCTTTCATAATGGCAATGTGATCTCCCATTTTAATTGCTTCAGAAAAATCGTGAGTAATAAATACCATCGTTTTTTGAACCATTCTTTGGATGCTTAGGAGCTCATCTTGCATTTCTCTTCTTATAAGAGGATCTAATGCTGAAAATGGCTCATCAAATATTAATATTTCCGGATCAACTGCAAGAGCTCTTGCTAACCCTACTCTCTGTTGCATTCCACCAGAAAGCTCCCTTGGATAATGATTATCCCATCCTTCAAGCCCGACTAGTTTTAAAGTTTCCATAGATTTTTCTAATCTATCTTTTTTCTTAACACCTCTTATCTCCAATCCATATCCAATATTTTCTATTACTCTTCGATGAGGAAAAAGTCCGAAATGCTGAAACACCATGCTCATTCTATTTCTTCTGAGATTAGTAAGATCTTTACTACTCATTTGAGTAACATCTAAATCATCAATTTTGACTTCTCCAGCAGTAGGCTCAATTAATCTAGATAAACATCTTACGAGTGTTGACTTTCCACTTCCAGAGAGGCCCATAACAACAAATGTTTCTCCTTTTTGAACACTAAAACTTACATCTTTTACAGCAACAACATGGCCTGTTTTTTCCTGAACCTCATTTCTAGATAAGCTCTTATCTAAATTTGAAAGTACAGATTTCTCATTAGGCCCAAATACTTTCCATACATTTGAACAAACAATTTTTTTTTGATTTTCCATAATTTTAGATGTTTTATTAAATGAATGTTATACTATGTTTTTGATTTTTGAATAATTTTTATGTCTTTATTGCTACACCCAAATGTTAGTTAACAATGGTTTTTTTACAAGAAACTAAATCTCCTGGATCAGAAGTAAATGTCAGAAGACTGATAATCTCAGGACTTGTTTTTTTAGCACTTTTATTTTCATTTTGGCTAGTCTATCAAAAAGATGATGTTTCGACTTTTCCTGAATCTGTAAAGTTGGTAGAAGTCTTAGATATTAAGCAAAGTTTGGAAAAACGTAAATTCATTTTAATGCCTATACATTTTGGAACAGACCATTTTACCTTTACTGCATGGGTAAATCAAGGTGAAGACTATCTTAAAAAACATTACAGATGGATTACTCGATTAATCGCAAGTTATGTTAAAGCTGGCTACTTCATGCTTGAAGATTTTCTTTTAGAGGCACCTTGGGTTTTTGTTGTGGGATTACTTTTAATTCCTTCATTGGCTTATGGAGGAGTAAAATTAGGTTTACTTATTTTATTTGGATTCATGTATTGGGGCATGGTTGGTCTTTGGGAGTCAGCAATGGAAACATTGGCATTGATGGGGCTATCAGTTGTACTGTCAGTGATAGTAGGTGTGATGCTTGGAATACTATGCGCTTTAAGTGATAGATTTGAAAAGGGAATGAAGCCTGTATTAGACACAATGCAGGTCATGCCAGCATTTGTATATCTTATTCCTGCAATGTTTTTTTTCGGAATAGGTGGAGCTCCAGCAATCCTTGCGACAATGATTTACTCGATGCCTCCAATTATAAGACTTACTAACTTAGGTATTCGACAGGTACCAAATGAGACTATCGAGTCAGCTACAGCATTTGGATCAACAAAAAGTCAAATATTATTTAAAGTTCAAATTCCTCTAGCACTTCCCAGTATTATGATGGGAGTCAACCAGACAATAATGATGGCTCTTGCATTAGTAGTTCTTGCTACATTTATTGGAGCACAAGGTTTGGGATCAGAAATTTGGATTGCAATTAGAAAACTTGATGTTGGTGTAGCTATGGAAGGAGGATTATGTGTATTACTCATGGCAATCATGTTTGATCGATTAGGCAAAGCAATCAGTAGTGAACCAATTACTCTCCCACTGGATAGCCAAAAATTTTATCTTCTACCTCAAACATGGGATATTTATCCTTTAGCGAGAATTATTGAAAAGCCTCTTGAATATATTCATTTTATCTTTGGCTTTGTATTCTCATCAATCATCAAAATTTTTTCATCAATAATTGGTTTGATTTTATCAATTGGCCATAAGGAGTTTGCGAATACAGTAAAAGAATTCATTAATCTACATTATTTTTTCTTTTCAGGAATACTCATATTAATTGGAATTAGTTTGTATGATTCTTATATCGTAGCAATAGGATCATTTCCAGAAGCTTGGAATTTTTCTATAGAGGAAGAGATAGCAGCAGGAGTAAAATCTCTTACAGTGAATCCAACATTTATTTCAATAACTAAAGCGATTCGATCAACAGTTGTTATTTATCTTTTGAAACCACTAGATGTATATTTAACCTTCCTACCTTACTGGTATACAATGGCTGCCCTGATCATCATAAGTTGGATTTCTGTTGGACTTAGATTTGCTATTATCAGCACACTTCTGTTGCTCTTTATAGGTGCATGCAATATCTGGACAGAAGCAATGATTACATTGTCTTCAGTTTTAATTTCGGTTCTTCTTTGTTTTATAATTGGTGTACCCATCGGGATTTTAGCTTCTTACAGTAAGCGATTCCAAAGTATTAATGAGGTAATATTAGATGCAATGCAAACTCTTCCTTATTTTTGTTATCTAATCCCAGTATTAATGTTTTTTGGAGGTGGAGCATTCTCAGCCTTACTAGCAACAATAATTTATTCAATTCCACCAATAATTAGATTAACGGTCTTGGGACTTTCTCAAGTATCGAGTACTTACTCTGAGGTTTCAACTTCATTTGGAGGGACAACTATTCAAACCCTAAATAAAATTAAATTTCCTCTGGCTATCCCTAGCTTAGTAATGGGCTTTAATCAGACAGTCATGATGGCTTTTGCAATGCAGATTGTTACGCCTTTAATTGGCGGAAAAGGATTAGGTCTTGAAGTATTTAATGGCTTAGCTAGATCTGATACTGGTCGATCCCTGGCTGCAGGAATTGGAATATGTTTACTTGCTATGATTATTGACCGCATTAGCCTTGCATGGACAAAGAAACAAAGAGAAGCACTTGGATTATAACTAATTTTTATATATTTATCTTAACTTCTCCTATTAAATAACCATTATAAACAGTTTACTTTAATGGCTTTTTCAGGCTAAAATTATTTATTAATTAATTAATTTATAAAGGGAGACATAATGAAAAATTCATTATTTGCAAAAACATTTGCTGCCCTGATTCTATCTTCTTTTCTTATTCTATCTGCAGGTACTGCTAACGCAAAGCGTCTAGTAGCAGCTGTTCCAGATTGGACTGGTGGAGAGATTACTTGTCAGGTAGCAGTAGCAATTCTAGAAGATGAACTAGGATATAAAATTGAAAGAATCGTATTTCCTTCAGGTACAGGGCTTTGGGAAGCTGTAGCCGCAGGTGATATTGACTTCGCATGTGAAAGTTGGCCAAGTTATGCAGAGGCTGATGATGTTATGATTAATATGGATCTTGTATATGACGGTGAGGTAGTTAAATCTTATTCTGGTGATGGTACCGTAGCAGCGTATACTACAGGTATTATTGGAATGTCAGATTACTATGTTCCAAAATATTTTGCTGATGCTAATCCAGATTTTAATGATTGGTCAGATCTTAATTCGTTCAAAGCACAATTTGCTAATGCTGAAACTGGCTCAAAAGGAAGATTAATTGCTTGTCCAGTTGCAGGTTGGAATTGTCACGATCAGAAGAGATTAGATCTTTTAGGTATTGATTTTGAAGCTTCTGAACTTGGAACAGAAGTTGCTGCATTGGCTGAAGCTCAAGCTGCGTATGACAGAGGTGAAGCATTTCTTCTTTATCTTTGGGAGCCTCACTTCTTCTTTGGTAAAAATGAAATGGTTGGTGTAAAACTTCCTGCTCACAAAGATTGCGAAACTTTTACTGAAGCAAACAACTGGCAAGATTGCGGCACAGCTGCATGGCCTGCCACAGGATGGGCAATGGATTACACTATGAACTATATGAATCCAGCTATGATCAATGATCCTGCTAATGCTGATGCAAAAGCATTCTTTGAAAAAATGGCATTCTCAAATACTGATCAAGCTAAAATGCTTGTAAGGGTTGGGGATGATGGATTAAGTGTTGAAGATGCTGTTGCTGAGTGGAAAGCTAGCACGGATGTATGGCAAGCTTGGCTTCCATAACTCAAATTAGATTAATCTAAAAAATTAAGAGCCTTGTTTAATTAAACGGGGCTCTTTTTTTTATTTATAAATACCATTATGAGCAAATCTTCACGTCATCCTTATCATTTTACAATCAGTTTTTCTTTGTTAATTGCTGCTGGACTTTGGGGCTTATTTTGGATTCCGCAAAGAGCCTTAGAAACAGGAGGTTTAACTGGAGGATGGGCAACTATTTCTCAAATGATTATTCCATTCTTAATATTAGTTCCGATATCTGTATGGCGTAAATTTAGAGGACTTTCATCTGGCCTAGAATATCCTCTAATAGGATTATTGTTTGGTGGAGGAATAGCTTGTTATGCAAACAGTTTTTTATTAACTGATGTTGTTAGAGCTTTAATTCTTTTTTATATAACTCCGGTCTGGACAACCATCTTTGAAATGATTTTTCTAAGACAGTTACCTAAATATTATAGGTATGTAACTCTCATACTTGCGTTATCAGGTGTTTGGATTGTATTTGGACAAAATGGAGTAATTCCAATACCACAAAATTCTGGTGATTGGATTGCACTTTTTGGAGGGGTCTTGATTGCGGCCTCAGCAGTAAGAATGGAAATAAAAAAACCTGATGGTATTTATCCAATACTCTTCTCATTCTTTTTTTATGGTGGACTATTCACTTTAATCCAAGCATTTCTTTTAAGAGACTATCTTGGTCCTGCACCATCGTTGGATGCTTGGATTCAAATGATGCCATGGTTGATTATGATAGCAATACTATTTCATATACCCACAAACGTAGTAATATTGGGAGCTCCGAGTAGAATTGGGGCAAGTTTATTTTCTATCATTATTCTTTTTGAGATTGTAGTTGGATCAATTAGTGCCGCTTTATTAACACAAGAATTATTTGGTTGGCGAGAAGGGGTTGGATGTGCAATGATTTTATTAGCTGGCTTATCTGAAATATTTTTTGCTTCTCAAGCTCAACAAAAAGACACTTAATATAATTTATAAGTCTTTTAACACTTTTATGTGTTCAACTGATGTACCACAACAGCCTCCAATAATTTGAGCACCTAATTTTTTCCATTTTCTTGCCTCAATCAAAAAATCTGAAGGCGATATCACACTACTAGTGTCATAATTAGGAAAATTAAATACTGCTACTTCTGGGTAAACCATAATAGGTCCATCGTAAGAATCCCTAATTTCTTTAATGCATTCTTCTATAACATTTATATCACAATGCATTATACCTACGGCTCCTAAGTCATAATGATTTACAATTTTAATTAAATCTTTAAATGAAAGATCGTAATCTGTAGTAAGTGAGAGCGATTGACTCCAAGAACTTTTTCTTGCAGAAAAACCAGCCCAAACAGGAATCTTTGCTTTTTTTGCGGATTCAAAAATTATTTCCATCCTATCTGGTCGATACATCAGCTCTAAAAGAAGAAAGTCACACCCATTGTTTGCTAGGAACAAGGCCATCTCATCAAAATTTTTTTTAAAAAAATCTGGAGTAAGCTTTGACTTATAACTATCTCTCTCTGCCTGTGTTTTAAATGCATCTTCATAAGGAACCTGATGTGAGAGCGATCCAGCGATTAATATATCATCTCTCCCACTCTCATTTCTTGCATCTTTAGCGGCGTTTATAGCGCTTAGATTGATTTCTTCAAATTTTTCCCCAACTCCACCCGACTCTAAAATCATCCTACTGGATGCATAAGTATTAGTTGTTACAATCTGCGATCCAGCAGCAATATAATCCTTATGTATTTGCTTTAATATATCCGTTTCTAATGAGGCAGTTCCACACCAGGTATTATCCATCTGAACTCCTCGATTTTCGAGTTCAGATCCAGTTGCTCCATCTAGAATAATTGTTTCTCCATTAGATAATCGATCGATAACTGATGAGTATCTATTAGAAACCACTTAACTGTTCAGTTTTTTAAAAATTTCAGTTGTGTGTTCTGCACCAGTCACAAGGGCTTTTGCCTCAGACATATCAGAAATTTCACTCCAACGTTCAGCAATTTTGTCAGGATTAGCATCATCACCCGTAAGAGCAACTCCTGGAGCTTGGACAATTTGTGCAAGAGCGTAAACACCAGCTCCAGCTGATAACATAATACCAGTAGGTGCATCATCAGAAGCCATAAATAATACAGCAGGAGAAACAACATCAGGTTGCAATTTTTCAAGCGCTTCTTTTGGCATTAAACTTTCTGTCATTCGTGTTGCTGCAACGGGAATAAGAGAATTAACTTTGATATTATATTTCTGACCTTCAATTTTTAAGGAATTCATAAAACCAACTACGCCTAGTTTTGCTGATCCATAATTTGTTTGACCAAAATTTCCGTAAACCCCAGAAGATGAGGAAGTCATAACAATTCTTCCATAATTCTGTTCTACCATTACAGGCCAAACGGCTTTAGTACAGTAAACAGAACCCATTAGATGAACGTCAACAACAAACTCAAAATCTTCAAGAGTAACCTTTGCAAATGACTTATCTCTAAGAACTCCAGCATTATTAACAAGAACGTCTATTCTTCCAAATGCTGCCATAGCATCATCAACAAGTTTCTTTACACCAGCTTTATCAGTTACACTTGAGCCATTAGCTATTGCTTCACCACCATTTTTTTTAATCTCTTCAACAACCTTCTCAGCTGCCTCACTTGATCCACCAGAGCCATCAACAGTTCCTCCAAGATCATTTACTACAATTTTTGCACCCCTTTGTGCAAATTGAAGAGCATGACTCCGACCTAAACCATTTCCTGAACCAGTAACTATTACTACTTTATCTTTAAAACTAATTGTCATTATATTTACCCCTTGCTATGAAAATTTAATTTTCTAACTTTTCAATATTTGACTGTGTCAAATCTATAAATCTCTTCATATGATAGTCAACATTTCCAAAAAGAACACCAATCATTGTAGCTCTTTTAAAATAATGGCTAACCATATACTCTTCGGTCATTCCCATTCCGCCATGAAGTTGAATTGCGTTCTCACCAACAAACTTAATAGCTTGTCCCATTCTTGATTTTAGAGCTGAAACAGCTTTTCTTCTTTCGATTGGATCGCTTAAGTCAGAAGTTATCGCCATATATAAAATAGACTTTGCTTGTTCATATTCCATCATCATATCGACAAGTCTAAATTGAATTACTTGGTTTTTACTAATTGGCTGACCAAATTGTTTTCTGTTCTTACAATAATCAGTAGTTGTATCTTTTAAAACTTCTAAAATACCAAGAGCCTCTGCACATGCAGCAATAGTAGATTTATCGATTTCTTCTTCTATTGCATCATAAGCTTCATCTATATCTCCTAAAATAGAGTCTTTAGACAATATAAGATTCTCAATAATAACTTCTGAGGCTCTGTATTCATCAATAGTTGGATAGTTTTGAAGAGTAATTCCTTGGGACCCTGTCTCAGCAATAAATAAGGTTATGCCCTTCTTAGATCTTTGATCTCCGCTTGTTCTTGCAGCAATTATAACATGAGTTGCTGCTCCTGCTCCAAAAACTACTGACTTAAAACCATTGACAACATAATTGTCGCCATCTTTAACAGCAGAAGTCTTAACATCAAATAAATCAAATCTACTTTGATGCTCAGCGTAAGCGAAAACATAGCGGCGATCACCTGAAATAATTTTTGGAACTATTTCATTAGTCTGTTCTTTGGATCCTAAATTTGTAATAAGTCCTCCAGCAAGAATGACAGATGGTAAATATGGTTCGACGACAAGTCCCTTGCCAAATTGTTCCATTACAATCATTAAATCTGTTGGAGATCCACCTAAACCACCATGCTCCTCAGAAAATGGAACACCTAAAAGACCTAATTCTGCAAACTGTGACCAGTTTTCATGCTTCCAACCTTCTTCAGTCTTAACTATAGAACATCTTGTTTCCCAATCATAATTATCCCTCACAAAAGAGGTGACCATATTGTCAAGGAGTGTTTGCTCTTCAGTAAAATCAAAGTTCATAAAAAGCTTAAATTAGAGACCTAAAACCATTTTAGAAATAATGCCTCTTTGGATTTCGTTAGAACCTCCATAGATTGAGGCTTTTCTAAAATTAAAATAAGACCCTGCAAGGTTAGCAGCATAATCAGGTCCAACAAATTCATTGCTTAGTGTTGAACCAAGATGAGGATTAGAATAATAGCCAACAGCTTCCATAGCTAGCTCTGTAACTCTTTGCTGTATATCTGTTCCTTTAATCTTTAAAA
This sequence comes from uncultured Pelagibacteraceae bacterium, assembly GCA_902634045.1. Taxonomy (GTDB): domain Bacteria; phylum Pseudomonadota; class Alphaproteobacteria; order Pelagibacterales; family AG-422-B15; genus CACPJE01. Next base: position 20,066 of record CACPJE010000010.1, on the reverse strand, counting down.
GAGAGGATTCTGGTCCTGGACCTTTGCCAGCAGAATCTTTTGCTAGCGTTCTTAGTTCCGTGTATTCAAGAGACTTTAATTCTAATTCTGCTTCAGCAATTTTTCTTTGAAAAGCTGGATCTTGAATTAATGGCTCCCCATAGGACATCTCAGATTTTGCAATTTGTTTAATACGTTCTATAGCTTTTTTTGAACGTGCTACACCAGCAATTCCTGACCTTTCGTGAGCAAGTAAGAACTTGGCGTATGTCCATCCCATATTTTCTTCACCAATCAAATTTTCTTCAGGAACTTTAACATTATCAAACCAAGTTTCATTTACTTCATTAGAGCCATCCATTAAGTAGATAGGTCTAACAGTGACTCCTGGCGTTTTCATGTCTATTAGAAGAAAAGATATTCCTTGTTGAGGCTTTGGAGCATCAGGATTAGTTCTCACTAAACAAAAAATCCAATCAGCATGATTTGCAGCTGTAGTCCAAGTCTTTTGACCGTTAACAATATAATGATCACCTTCTTTTACAGCAGATGTTTTTAGAGATGCAAGATCAGATCCAGATCCTGGCTCGGAATATCCTTGGCACCAAAAAGTTTCTCCACTCAAGATACCTGGTAAGTGCTTTTCTTTTTGCTCATCATTTCCAAACGTATAAATAACAGGACCAACCATATTTACGCCAAAAGGCATAACATACTGACATTCTGCTTTTGCACATTCTTGTTCAAAAATATATTTTTGTGTTGGAGTAAACTCTGCGCCACCATATTTTTTAGGCCAGCTAGGAGCAGACCAACCGTTATGCTTTCCTAGAATTTTATGCCAATCTGTAAAATCTTCTCTAGATAGATCTTCACCATTTTTTCTTTTAGCATTTATAGAGTCTCTTAAAGACTGCGGATAATTATTATGAATAAAGTCCCTTACTTCTTTTTGAAATGCTAAATCTTCTTTTGAAAAAGCTGTGTCCATACTGTCCTCACATATTAATTCTGAAACTGCAAAATAGTGTCAAAAATACCTAATTTCAATAGACTTTTAGTAATTTTTTGGTCTAAATAGTAGGTATTTGTTTGATAAGTCAAAGATAAAGAATGCGCCTAAACCATATAAAATCGTTGAAATAATTGTATTTTGGAAGAAGGGGAGCGCCATAGTATAGCAAGCCAGTAAGCCCTCTAAATTATAGGGATACATACCAGATAATGCCCAAACTGAAAAATTTGTAATTATAAAAAATACTAACGAGCCAATAACTAATGAGCTAATAATTTTTAAATAAGAAATATTAACAATATAAACGCCAATTAATACATTTAAGCAAATAGCAAGATATATAATAATCATGCTGCTATGAAATCCTAGAAACAAATCACTTAGAACCATCGCTACTAAAGGGATAAGAAAAGAATAAATTTTTTTGTCAAAGGTAGCACCAGCAAAAACGGCCATTCCCAATATAGGTGTGAAGTTTGGTGGATGTGGAATAATCCTACTAAATGCTAAAATAAAAATTAGCACCAGTGCCGAATAGAATTTAATATTACTGTTATCCATCATTGATAATTTATAACTTTGATTCATTAAAAAGTATATCCTAAATCAAAGAATATATTCCTTCCTGATAAAGGGTATACAGCTCTTGTGCCATAATGATTATCATCATGAAAAGTACTTGAGACAGCAAAGTCGTAATATGCTTTATCAAATAAATTATTAACACCAAAGGTAAGATCTAGTCCTCTATAATCTGATCGAAGCTTGGTATTTAAAACATAATAATCTGGAATTTTAGGCTCTACATTTTCCTGATCATTTGAAACATATTTTTCATCTGTATATTCAAATTCTATATCAAAAAATGTGGACTCGCTTATCTTACTCTCAATAGAAACATTATAATTTAATGGTGCTACTAAAGGAACTGACTTACCTGATAGACTATAAGAAGTGCCGCCGCCCATAAGATTCTGCCAAGTTGAAGAGTTACTGCAATAAGTTGTATTAGTATAATCACAAGAACTTGCTCCACCGCTTCCTGGAGTTAGTGTACCAGAAGTAAACTCAGCATTAATATAACTAAGCGCTGCCTTTAGATTATTTTTATCGTTAATTTGATAATTTAAATCAAGATTAAATCCACTTCTTTCAATAGGATCTAGATTGGTATTTACACTCTGATTATATTGAATTTCATCTTCCGTATCCATTAAGAAAATACTAGCAACTAAATTAGTTTTATTTCTTTCTGCCCTAACCCCTAATTCAATATCCTCAGATGTTTGATCTTTTAACGCAAACGATCCAGAAGTTGTTGCCTTAATTCGCTCATCAATGTTTGGGGTTCTAAAGCCTTTTGAGTATCGAATAGAAATACTTGTAAAAGGATCAATCTTTTTCTCTAAACCTAAATTATAGGCAGTATTTTCATCAGTAACATTATATATGGGATGAGCAGTAGTAAAAGAAAAACCAGTTACGCCAGAATTTACTGTGCTCCTTCCCTGAAACTCTGTTTCTTGGTATCTAAATCCTGCAGAAAAAACTAAAGATGAATCAAAAACATTTAACGAGTTTTGAAAATATATCCCTTGAGATTTTTGATCAGCATTAATAACTTGACCTAAGCTCTCTCCTTCTTTTCTATATCTATTTGAAGTATAGAAAGTATGATCGTGATCAAACCCAAAAGAAAGTATATTTGAATTTTCTTCACTTACTGATGCCTTTTCAATCCTAATATCAAACGTATTACCATCAAGTACAGTATCGATATATCGATCTCCATTTGCTGGCACTGAGATAGTATTAGCATTACTAGCAGAGAAAGATTTTTGAGTTTTGTCTTTATATGAAGTATTTGCAAAAATTTTTGTTAATTCATCAAGATTAAATTTTGCTCCAGCTCTTACATGCATTGTATCGGTATTAGCAAAGTCATCTCTCTGATTTACATTACACAAATTATTATTCAAGCCGTATAATGCTCCGTAAGTTGCATTCAAATTATCCCAGCCTCCAATATTTTTAGCTGTGTGACTCGAGCTATACAAATTACAAAGGTGATAATTGTAATACCCTCCAATAATACGTGGCCCTGGTAAAAGTTGTTCTTTTTCGTTTACAGATAAATCTAAGTAGCTACTTACTGCTGAAATATCATAACTATAATTACCTAATAAGGAGATTTGATCAAAATCTGCTGTGTCTCTGTAAGTATCAGAAGAAATTATTTTTCCTGAAACAGTGATTGTTTGCTTCTCATCAATTGATTCTTGCAGTAAAAATTTTCCTTCTGAGTTATTAAAAGAGCCAATTGAAAAATTAAGTTGATTATCTAAATTTTTTGAAGATTTAGTAACTATGTTTATTGCTCCTCCAATTGCTCCAGGTCCATAAATTGTTGACGCAGAACTTCCCCTGATAATCTCAATTCTTTCAATTGAATTTGAATTAATACTCGAAAAATCTACTGCTGACATATCCATATCGTTTAAAATCCTTCCATTGATTAAAATTAAAGAATTCGACTTTGCAGCTTCGCCAAATCCTCTCATATCAATGGTTGTGTATGAACCCTCTACTCCATCTAAGGTGTTTCGAGTTTGCATTCCAGAATAAGATGAAATTAACTCTGCTATATTTTTATGCTTTGACTGACTTATTTCTTCATCATCAATAATTGTAATAAATGAACCAGCTAAACCTGTAGACAATCTAGAATATTCATCTGCTTTTGGGGTAATCCAAATTTCGTTACTATTAGCGTAATTGCTACTTAGTAAATTTATAAAAAAAATTGTTAAAATTATAGTCTTCCGTAACATACTTGTTCTCCTTTAATTAGAGCCATCTCTAACAAATATGTCCAAATAATTATCCCGATTACTTGTGGATGACTATGCTGTGTTGGTAGGTCTCCTGGCTTCCAGATCATTACTTAAGCACGCCTTCCCAAAAATAAATTAGTGGCTAATGTACCTAAATTTCCTAGTTACAGTTGCGGGAACAGCTAAGGTTTTTAACCTTATTCCCTTTTATTCACTTTTACGTGAACCAACATTAGAACTATTGTATATTCACAATTTAAAATCAAGCTAAATATGTCCATTTTTAAAAATCAAAGTGAATTAATTTTTAATTTTGAAGAGTCCTTAGAGGAACCCAAAATTTCAAAGTTTGGTTTTCGTGAATATGATGCCAGATGGCTATATCCTGAGGAAATAAATAAAAAAGGCTTAGAGCTGTTTGGATATGGGCTTGGAAAATTTATTTTAGAAAAAAAGGGAGATAATGCTTCTATAGTTATAGGTCATGATTACAGATCCTATAGTAAAGAAGTTAAATATCATGTTGCTAAGGGACTGATTAGCTCTGGCGTTAATATAATTGATATTGGTCTATCTTTATCTCCAATGGTTTATTTCGCTCAGCATCATCTTAACACCGATAGTTTAGCAATGATTACAGCAAGTCATAATGAAAATGGATGGACTGGAATTAAATGTGGAATTGAAAAGTCACTAACTTTTGGCCCTGATGATATAAAAAGTATTAAGGAGCTTATAAACAAAAATCAATCGCCTGAAATTAAGATGATTGGAAACTACACATTCAAAAATAATTTAAGAGATGAATACCTAGCATATTTAGCTAGTTCAATAAAAATTGATAGAGCTCTAAAAGTTGTAATAGCGTGTGGCAATGGAACTGCTGGTGCATTCGCTCCAGAGGTTGTATCAAGAATTGGCTGCGAAGTAATTGAGTTACATTGCGATCTAGATTTCTCTTTTCCAAATTATAATCCTAATCCTGAAGACATGACGATGCTGCAAGATCTATCTAATACAGTAAAAAAAAATGGAGCTGATTTAGGTCTAGCGTTTGATGGCGATGGAGATCGATTAGGGATAGTAGATAATCTTGGAGAAGAAATATTCTCAGATAAAATAGGATTAATGTTGGCTGAAGATCTTTCAGAGACTTATTCTGACTCTAAATTTGTTATTGATGTCAAATCTACTGGACTCTATTTTAAAAGCAAAATCCTCGAAAAAAATAACTGCTCAATTGATATGTGGAAAACAGGTCACTCTCATATGAAAAGGAGAGTAAAAGAGATTAAAGCATTATGTGGTTTTGAAAAAAGTGGACATTTTTTTATCAATGAACCCCTTGGATTAGGATTTGATGATGGATTAAAATCAGCGATTTTACTTCTTGAATACCTTAATAAGTCCTACCCTAAAAAATTATCTGAACTTAAAGAAGCTATTCCTATTACTTTTCAATCTCCAACAATGGCTCCTTTTTGCAAAGATAATGAAAAATATGAAGTGGTAGAACTAGTTACTGATAAAATAAAAGAAATAAAGAATAATAAATCTGAGATAGCAAATCAAAAAATTCAATCTGTCAGCACTATTAATGGTGTTAGATTTCAACTTGAAAACGGATCATGGGGATTAATTAGGGCATCATCCAACAAACCTTCACTTGTTGTTGTGATAGAAAGCTTCATCTCAGCTGAGGAAGTCAAATCAATATTTAATGACATTAATAATATATTAGAGAAAACTGGAAAGGTTGGAGATTACGATCAAAAGCTAACTTATTAATCTAATCCATTCCAAAAGGAATCTCAGAGACATAATCAATAAAAATAAACCAAAGATAAAATTTAATTTTCCTTTAGATAAATAATGAGCAAACCTCACACCCACTGGTGCGCCGATCATTGTTAATGGTGTAATCATTAATAGACCTACTAAACTGACATACCCCAGACTCCAAGGAAGTGAAACCTCATTAAGTGTACCAGCTATAATAAAACCTATCGTTCCAGGTATTGTTATTATAATGCCAATCCCCGCTGCTGTTCCTATTGCTCTATGTATTGCAAAATTATAGAGCTTTAAGATTGGAACACTCATAGCTCCACCACCAACACCAATAAGAGTCGCTAAAAATCCAATGATAGAGCCTAATGAGTGACCTAAAATATTTTTTGGATACTCCTTGGCTAATCTCCACTCATCTTTCCAGAAAAAGAATTGCATAGCTACTATCATTAATAGAGTTGAGTAAATTAAGATTAGACTATTTCCCTCTAGGAATGAAACTACAAATGATCCTAAAACTACTCCTAAAATTACTGAAACAAAAATTAATTTAAGAAAGCTGAGATCAACTGACCCTCTTTTTGAATGATTAAATGTAGAGATAATTGAAATAGGAACAATATTGGCAAGTGAGGTTCCTATAGATAAGTGCATACGAATACTTTCATCTACCTCAGCAAGTGTAAAAATATAATATAAGACAGGAACTACTACTACACCTCCGCCAATACCAAATAAACCAGCAATAAATCCTGCAAATAATCCTGCGGTAATTAAAAGAGAAATTGAAAGAAAAAGATCACCAGATGCAACATTACTAACAATAGTACTGAACACTTGTACTAATTAGTTTTTTCCTGAGGGTAATTCATTAAAAGGAAGTTTTTTATCAGGTCGCTCGTCTTGCGGTAAACCTAAAACTCTCTCAGCAATAATATTTCTTAAAACCTCGTCGGTTCCACCAGCAATTCTCATTGCTGCAGAAAAGAAATATCCATTTTGAAACAAGTTTTTTAATATAGGATTTTTATCATTGTGAATTGTACCTGACATATCCATTAAGTCTAGAGCATAGGCAGATACATCTTGCATTTTCGAAGCAGTAACAAGTTTGCTAATTGATAATTCTGGGCCAGGTGTTTGACCTTTAGATAAAGCGGTAATACTTCTAAATTTTGTATATTGCAATCCTCTCGATTGAACATACCAATCAGCCATTTTTTGTCTGACCTCACTATTTTTAATAGCTAGGCCATCTTCAACTTCAATCTCTTTAGTTGCTTCAAAAATTTGATCAAAGTCGAGTCCAGGAGGGTCACCAACTGCTAGTCTTTCATTCATTAGAGTAGTGAGAGCAACTTTCCATCCCTCACCTTCTGCTCCTAATCTCTGACTGTCAGGTATTCTAACATCACTAAAGAAAACTTCGTTAAAATTAGCTGTTCCAGAAATCTGTTTAATTGGCTTCACCTCGATACCAGGTGTTTTCATATCTAGAAAAAAATATGTAAGGCCTTTATGTTTTAGAGCCGATGGATCAGAGCGTGCAACGATCATACCATAATCAGCAAAGTGAGCTCCTGAAGTCCAAACTTTTTGTCCATTCAAAACCCATTCATCTCCATTTTTTTCAGCTTTCATTTTAATTCCAGCAAGGTCTGATCCTGCTGATGGCTCAGAGAACAACTGACACCATATTTCTTCACCTGTAATCATTTTTGGAAGATATCTTTTTTTGTCTTCATCTTTACCCCAAACCATCATTGTTGGGCCTAGCATTCCTATGCCTATTTCAAAATAGCCAGATGGTACAAAAAAGTTATGTTCTTCTTGAGAATAAATTACTTGCTGAATTGGACTTCCTCCATATCCACCAAATTCTTTTGGCCATAATATAGCTGCAAAACCAGCATCAGCTTTTTTCTTTTGCCATTCTTTAGCACGCTCTAGAGCCTCATCTGCTGCTTCTTTTCCACCTCTAACAGTTTCAGGAGCACCTGCTACTGCAATTTGTGGACCTTTATCGTTTGGCTTGTCTGCTATAGTGGATCTCTTTTCAGCATTAGTTTCTAAAAATTTTTGAATTTCTTTTCTAAATTCGGCTTCTTGAGGTGAATCATTAAAGTCCATAATTAAACTATATTCCTTTTTTCAAGATTTGAAATTAAATTTTCTTTCCACTGTCTTGTGCTTCCAATATTTAGAGAAAGGAGCTTCGCTCTTCTATAGAACAAATGGCAATCATACTCCCATGTAAAACCAACTCCTCCATGTATTTGAATATTTTCTTGAGAGGAATAATTGTAAGCATCAGATGCGCTCACTCTCGCGCCAGCAGCAGCAACAGGTAATTCATTTGAATCAGTGCTTAGTGCCCAAGCTCCATAATATGCGTTTGAACGAGCTAGCTCAATTTTAACATACATATCTGCCATTTTATGTTTCAGTGCTTGAAATGAACCTATTTGTCTTCCAAAAGCAAATCGTTCAAGGGAATACTTTTTAGCCTCATCAAGACTTACCTGAGCTCCACCAACTTGCTCAAACGAGAAAAGGACTGCTGCACGATTAAAAATATCTTCTATCATCGACCAACCCTCTCCTCTATTCCCTAATTGCTCAGCATTTACATTTGAAAAATTGAGCGAGCAAGCAGGACGTGTTGGATCTAAAGTCTCAAGGCTTGATTTTGATAACCCTGGATCATCTTTTTCAACTAAATAAAGAGATAGAGAATTATGATTAGCATTATTGTCAGAATTAGCAGCAACTATGATGATATCAGCTACTTCTCCGTCATTAACAGGAGCTTTTTCTCCACTTAGTTTACCATCATTTACACTAGCTTTGATATTACTCGGTCTTGGAGTTCCATTAGTTTCAGATAATGCAAATGTCCCAATAAATTCTCCACTAGCAATTTTTGGAAGATATTTTTTCTTCTGCTCTTCATTTCCGTAAGACTTAATAAACTCCGCAAATAAATATATTGATGAAGAAAAAGGTGTAGGTGCTAAAGATCGACCTAACTCTTCAGCGATTACACAGAGTTCTAGCATTCCTAAACCCAGACCTCCATACTCTTCAGGTATAGCAGTTCCAGTCCAACCCATTTCTGCAATATCTTTCCATAAATTTTCTGAGTAGTTTTGTTCACTATCCTCAAGAATAGACCTGACTAATGAACGATCGCATTTATCTTGTAAAAACTTTCTAGCTTGATCACGCAGAAGCTTTTGATCATCTGAAAAATCAAAATTCATTTTTATAATTAGTCTTCTTTAACTGTATCTTCTTGAGTTGATAAATCTTCAGATGATGAAGTTTCGATAGATTCTTCTGCATGAGGACTTGGTTCAATGGAATCTATATCATTCGGAACATCATTCTCCATAGACTCCTCAAGATGCTCTTCTGTAGTATTGGATTCTTCTAAAGATTCTTGGGTAGTTGATTCAATTTGTAAATTATCATCTACACCCTCAGTTAGAGGAATTTCACTAGCTGCATTAACTTCCTCAATCTCTTTTATTGGTTTTGGTTCAATTTTAGGCACTCTTGCAGTAAATTTTCTTGTAGCAGATTTTTCCATTTCGGACTTTGAAAGTCCTCCTTGATACATTTGTCTAAAGGTATCATTATCAACTTCTTCTAGATCTTCATCTTCTTGATAATCAGGGATTCTTCTTAGTTTATTAACAATACTTTCTTCGAGTTCAGTTGGTGTTATTTTTGATTCTCCAATTTCTCTAAGTGCAATAACTGGCTTCTTATCATTCTCAGGATCAACAGATGGGGCTGCACCTCGACCAAGTTGAACAGTTCGTTCTTTAGCAAGAATTACCAAATCATATTGGTTTCTCACTTGTTTTATGCAATCTTCAACTGTTATTCGAGCCATAATATTTTTGATGAAATAAAAGTTGTTTTTTATTGGAATATATAAATAAATCAAGTTGAATATTGAATAATATCTTAAAAATAACAACAAAAGCTTGATTTATGGTGTCTAAAAATAATGAGATTTTAAGTCCTTGTGTAAAAATATGTAAATATAGCAATAAATTTATGGAAGGCATGGTTTGTATAGGCTGTTTTAGAGAACAGTATGAAATAACTAATTGGCTTAAAATGTCAGCTAAAGAGAAGAAGCAAGTATTTATTGATATAGAAGAAAGAAAAACTAAGTTTAAATCTTATGATAAATAGCATTGATTGGAGATGTAAAATCACCTGGGCAAAAAGTTCCTATAATACAATGTGGTGTTTAATTGGATGTAGCATTGGCGACTTTGGAACTATTATTTATTTTCAAAATATTGATCACTCACTCTCAATATACTTCGTAATGTCTTTAGCTATTATAAATGGAATAATAACCAGTATTCTATTAGAAACCATCATACTTTTGAAACAAATGAACTTTTCAAATGCATTTAATACAGCGATCAAAATGAGTTTGATTAGTATGATTGTAATGGAAATTTCAATGAATACTTTTGATCTCATTGTAGCTGACGGAGTTATAACATTTACAATAATTCCTTTAATGTTATTAGTAGGATTCCTTTCCCCACTTCCTTACAATTACTATAGATTAAAAAAGTATAATGAATCGTGCCATTAGAATTTAATAAAATAGCGGTCCCTTGTGAAGATAGTGTAATTCAAACTTATCATTTAAATGAAAAATCAGATAAAAAATTTTATTTTTCTCACGCCAATGGATTCAATGGACTTACATATCAAAGTCTTTTAACAAAAATTTCAAATGAATTTAGCATATCAACTTATGACATGAGAGGACATGGAGACACTACACTCACAGCAGACCCAAAAAAATTAACATCTTGGCACTGCTTTAGAGATGATTTAATTTTTCTTTTAGAAAAATCAGGGTCCCCAGCAATTTTATCTGGTCATTCTTTAGGAGGAACCACAAGTTGGCTAGTTGCTCTCTCAAGACCTGATCTAGTTAAAAAATTAATTCTTATCGACCCAGTTATTCTTCCCTTAAGATATATTTTTGGATATCAATTTTTTAATTTCTTTAATCTAGCTCACTTTCTTAGTCCTCTTGCAAAAAATGCACTGATAAGAAGAAATGATTGGAAAACTCACGAAGAAGCATATGACTATTTTGTAGAAAAAAAATTATTTTCTAAAGTTTCAAAAGAAGCGTTAAATGATTATGTAAATTATGGACTAAAATTTGATAAAAATAAAAATCTTACTCTTAAATGTAACCCCAAATGGGAGTCTGCCTGCTTTCAGCTCAATAATAGAGAAGTTTGGAATAATGTGCACAATCTTAAGATGCCAATTAAAATAATTCTTACTACAAATAGTGTTGTATGTAATCAATTTAGTCAAAAAAGAATAAAACGATTAGTTCCTCAGGCGAATATTATCTTCGTTAAGGACACCACTCACATGCTTCCACTAGAAGCAGCAGATGAAGTCTCAAATGAAATCAATGAATTTTTATAAAACATTAAACATCTATTAAATTTATTTTAAATAAGATAAAATCGACCATATGAACGATTTTATAGAAATATTCTTATCAGTTTGGAACCAAGGTGTCTTTGGAGTTAATCTAAATAATGTTTTGATAGGAATAATCATATTATTCATTTTTTTTATTTTTAGATCTTTGTTCTCAAAAATTGTTATTAATAGACTTAAAAGCTTAGCAAAAAGATCTAAAACTAAAATAGATGATGAAGTGCTAGAAGCCTTTAATGGTCCTTTAAGATTTGTACCAATAGTAATAGGTGTTTATATAAGTACTCAGTATATTGATCTAAACCAAACTCTTGAGTCATTTACAATTAATCTAAATCGTTCTTTAATCACCATACAAATATTTTGGTTCCTTTATAAATTAATAGATCCTCTTTCTTTCTTAATTCACAAACTAGGGGATGTTCTCACCAATGATCTAATAGATTGGGGAGTAAGAATTCTAAAGTTTATTATATTTGTTATTGGGGCCGCAGCTGTTTTAGAAGTGTGGGGAATAAAAGTTGGTCCTATTCTTGCTGGGCTCGGACTTTTAAGTGTTGCAGTTGCTCTAGGAGCCCAAGATTTATTTAAGAATCTTATATCCGGTATCCTTATCCTTCTTGAAAAACGCTTTCAAAATGGAGATTGGATAAAAGTAGAAAATGTAGTTGAAGGAACTGTTGAAAAAATAGGCTTCAGATCTACATTAGTTCGCAGGTTTGATTCTTCTCCAGTTATGGTTCCAAATTTTAATTTTGCAGAAAATGCGGTAACTAATTTTAGTAATATGCAAAATAGAAGAGTATATTGGACAATTGGTCTTGAATACAAAACTACGCATGAACAGTTAAAAAATATTCGAAATGAAATTGAGTCTTATATAATTAATAGTGGTAATTTTGTAAAATCTTCTGAACAGCCATTATTTGTAAGAATTGAAAAATTTTCTGATAGCTCAATAGACTTACTTATATATTGTTTTGTGAAAACTAAAGCCTGGGGCGAATGGTTATCCATAAAAGAAGAGCTAGCTTTAGAAGTTAAAGATATTGTTGAGAATAATAAAGCTGGATTTGCTTTCCCATCTCAGTCAATTTATATCGAAAAAAATCAATAAATTTTAAAAAGATTCGAAACTGTAAAGTTTATTAACATCTAATTTACCATCACTCAAGTATGCTTCAATTGACCTAGTGGCTTTAGTTTTTCGCTCATTCACAATTTGAAAAAGATAGTCAAGATGAATTGTCTCGTCATCTCCAAATGAGTTTTTTCTTGATCTAATTGAAAGACCATTTCTTGAGATATTTAATATTTTTTTTGAAATATCCCACCCACTTTGATTTCCAATTTGAGCATCAAGTCCAATTTTAGTTATATCAATTCTAAATTGATTAATTTCTTCATAACTCCATTGATTAATTAATTCCATCAATTCATCAATGCAATCATTGCAATAAATTAAGCCAGTCCAAAATGCTGGCAATGCGCACAAAGATTTGTATCCTCCTGCATCAGCTCCACGCATTTCTATATAGTTCTTTAACCTAACCTCAGTAAAAATAGTTGAAACATGAGTTTCCCAGTCATTTATAGATAGGTCTTCAGGATCAATTTTAGAGAACTTGCCCTCTAAGATTTCTTTGAAAGTATAGTCTGTACAGTCAATGTAGCTTTGATCTTTAACAATAAAGTAAGTTGGAACATTTAATGCATAATCTACATATTCTTCATAAGAAAAATTTGGACTAAGCATTGAGGGTAATAATCCCGTTCTATTTTTATCCGTTTCGGTCCAGACATAACTTCGATATGATTGAAACCCATTTAATGCTCCTTCCTTAAATGGAGAATTGGCAAATAAACCTGTTACAATTGGCTGAATTGCAGTGCCAATTTTAACTTTTCTTCTCATGTCTTCTTCTGAAGTAAAATCAAAATTCGCTTGAACTGTACACGTCCTGTACATCATCTCTAATCCTAATCCCCCTAACTTCTTCATGTAAGGTGTCATTATTTCCGAATATCTTTTTTTTGGAATTCTTGGTACAGATTCAAATTTTCCATCTGGTAAAAAACCTATTCCTAAGAATCCAATATTTTCCTCATCCTCAATAGATTTAGTAATTTCAAGATGATTATTTATCTCTATACACGTTTCATGAACATTATCTAAAGGTGCACCAGATAACTCAAACTGACCTCCAGGCTCAAGCGTAATACTTGCTTGGTTTTTCTTTAAAGCTATGATGTTATTTTGCTCTTTAATTGGAACCCACCCTAGAGCAATAAATTTCTCAAATACTTTTAATATACTTTGATCACCATCGTATGGAATTAAAGACAGATTATTCTTTGCATAAACAAACTTTTCATGCTCAGTTCCAATTTTTACATCACCTGGATCTTTCTCACCTTTCGAAAAGTATCCTATAAGATCATCTTTAGTAATCATTTAATAAACAATCCTTAAGAATTGCTGCAGCTGTAATTGATGCAGTTTCTGACTTCAAAACAGTATCACCCAAAGAAACAGTCAAATAATTTTCTTTTTCTTTTATACTGTTCATCTCACTTTCAGAAAAATCTCCCTCTGGCCCAATAAATAATGAATAACTATTTGCATTATTATCTTTTATTATATTTCTAATTGAATTATTTTTTTCTTCAACTGAGCAAACTAAAGTAATTTTATTTTTTTGATCTTGAGATAGAAGTTTATCAAATTTTATTGGTTCATATATTTTAGGTATTTTCATTTGTTCTGACTGCTCTATTGCTTCAATAGCAATTAAATTCAATCTATCAATATTAAATGAAGAAAAATTCGTCCTTTCCATCAATATAGGTTGAAAATTTGTCACCCCAATTTCAGTACATTTCTGAATTACAAGTTCTGTTTGACTCTTTTTAATAGGTGAAAAATATAGAGTTATTTCTCTTTTCTTTTCAGCAATCTTAATATTTTCTGTTATTGAAATAATTGCCTCTTTTGAACTTAATTTATCAATCGAACTCAGCCATTCGCTCGATTCATTAAATAAAGATATATATTCTCCATTTTTACACCTTAAAACATGAAATAAATAATGCGCAACTTTTTGATCTAATTTCAGCTGCACTCCTTCTTCTAATTTATCTTTAACAAAAACTCTATTTCTAATCTTCATAAATGATCTATATATTAGCATAAATTAAATTAATATGACTAAGATCGATACCTTAAATCAATACATTCTGCTAACAAGGTTAAATCAGCCTATAGGATTCCTGCTTTTAATGTTGCCTTGCATGTGGGGAGTATTAGCTGCCTGTAATAGTATAAATGATATAATTAATAATTGGCTCTTAATATTTTTACTAATCATTGGTTCAATTCTGATGCGTTCAGCTGGGTGTATTATAAATGATATATTTGATCGAAATTACGACAAAAAAGTTAGCCGAACAGTATTAAGACCGCTTGCAAAAGGAACAATTACAATTTTTGATGCTTGCATTTGTTTCATTTTTCTTTCTCTATTAGGTCTCTTTATTCTTTTATCTTTAGATAAATTATCGATAATCATAGGCATCATTTCATTTACACTTTTGCTGATATATCCATTAATGAAAAGAATAACTTACTGGCCTCAATTAGTTTTAGGAATAACATTTAATATTGGAGTACTGATATCATTTAGTGCAGTAACTAGTTCAATAAACCTATCAATAATATTTTTATATTGTTCAGGGATATTTTGGACTTTGGGATATGATACTGTTTATGCACATCAAGATAAGCAGGATGATTTAAAAATTGGAGTAAAATCAACTGCAATTTTATTTGGGTCAAATAGTAAAAAAATGATTTCTTTCTTCTATTTGATGATGTTTGCGTTCCTTTGTCTTTATGGAATAATGGCGGGAAATAGTATTTATTATTTTATAAGTCTATTATTTGTGGGGGGACATTTGATCTACCAAGTAAAAGTATTAAATATAGAAAATCATGATATATGTCTTTCAATATTTAAAAGTAATCAATATTTAGGTATGATTATTTGCTTGTCATTAATTTCGGACTTTTTATTTTTATGAATTTTGAACCAATAGCGGAAAATATTATTAAAAAGACTATTTCAGCGGGAGCTACGGATTGTGATGTAGTTTTAGCTGAAGGATCTGGAAAATCAATTTCTTGTAGATTACAAAAGATAGAGGACATAGAGGAATCGAATGATAAAACTTTAGGAATTAGGGCTTTAATTGGCAATCAACAAGCTTTTGTGTCCTCTTCTGATATTGAAGAAGAAAAACTCAATGAATCAATTTTAAAAGTTGTTGAAATGGCTAAGCTTGCTCCCAAGGATGATACAGCATGCTTAGGAGATAAAAAATTCTTTGAAAATAACTTTGAAGATCTTAACCTTCATCAAGAAGAAGAAACAAAAACTGACTTACTTATAGATGCTGTAAAAGAATGTGAAGAAATAGCATTATCCACTAAAGGTATAAGCAACTCTGAAGGCGCAGCAGCTTCTTATTCAACAGGGGAATTTTTTCTCGCTACTAGTAACGGCTTCAGAGGAGGATACAAATCTTCAACGAATTCAATTTCATGCTCTGTTTTAGCTGGAGAAGGTCTAAACATGGAAAGAGACTATGACTATGATGTCTCAAGACACCTAAATGATCTTCAAAAACCTTCTTTAATTGGAAAATCTGCTGCTGAAAAGGCAATTCAAAGATTAAATCCTAGAAAAGTAAAATCATGTAAAACCACAGTTGTATTTGATAAAAGAATTAGCAATGATTTACTAGGATACTTTGCGAGTGCAATTTCTGGTCCAGCTATTGCAAGAGAAACAAGCTTTCTAAAAGACAGTCTACACAAAAAGATTTTTAGTAAAGAAATTTCTATTGTTGATAATCCTAAAATTTCTAAAGGATTAGGTTCAAGACCATTTGATGGAGAAGGAATAAAAACTAATGAGAAAGAACTAGTATCCAATGGAATACTTAATACTTGGATATTAAATACTTCAACTGCTAAAAAACTTAATTTAAAAACCACTGGTCATGCATCTAGATCTGTCGGATCACCACCCGGAGTTAGAACTTCTAATCTTTATATGGCAAATGGAATAAGTTCATATGAAGATATGATTAATAGTATTAAATCAGGATTTTATGCAACTGAATTAATTGGAATGGGTGTAAATTTGATTACAGGTGACTATAGTATGGGTGCAAGTGGTTTATGGATAGAAAATGGTGAAATTGCATATCCAGTAAATGAAATTACTATTGCCTCTAATCTAAAAGAAATGTTTCTAAATTTATCAGCAGCCAATGATTTAGAATTTAAATACAGATCGAATGCTCCTACTCTTAGAGTTGATGCCATGACTTTAGCTGGAAAATAGCCCTTTTTTAATATTCAATAATTAGATTACAATTTTTTATAATAGTATTATGAATACCTTGTCATGACTGGAAGACAAATACTGAAAAGACTATTTAAGGACAGCATAAGACCTTACGCAGGTAAGTTGTTAGCTTCTTTGTTCTTTATGGCAATTATTGCTCTAACAACAGGAGCTACAGCTTGGCTGCTTGATCCTGCCATAGAAAAAATCTTTTTAGATCGTGACGAAAAAATGTTAGTTCTTATTCCTATTGCAATAATTATTACATTATTAATAAAGGGGATTGCATCTTATATTCAAGTATATCTTTTGACTGTAGTTGGTCAGCAAATTATAGCTGATACTCAAGTAAAAATGTTTAGTAAAGTAATATATTCTGATCTATCATGGTTAAATCAAATTCATTCAGCAAAAATAATCTCAAATTTTTTATATGATGTAAATCTTTTACAGGGTTCTGTTAGCAATAGTCTAGCAAGTGGCATGAAGGATTTACTAACTCTAATTTGTTTGCTTGGTGTTATGTTCTATCAAGATTGGAGATTGGCTACAGTAGCAATAATTGCGTTTCCTTTGGTAGGACTCTTATCTGGTCGTTTAGGTAGAAGAATGAAAAAAGCAGCGACAGAAGGTCAAGTTGAGACTGGTGTGCTAGCTTCATTACTTGCAGAAAATCTTGATGGAACAAGGATTGTCAAAGCTTATCAACAAGAAGAATCTGAAATTAAAAAAGTAAGTGGCTCTATTGCTAGGCGTATGAAAAATATTATTAAAGCTCACGTAACAAGAGGTGCTGCTTCACCTTTTGCTGAATTTTTAGCTGGATTCGGAATCGCAGGAGCACTTTACTATGCAGGACTTAGAGGATTACAAGGAGAGCTTCCATTAAATGAGTTTATTTCTTTTCTTGGCGCGATGATGCTTGCGTTTCAACCTCTTCGCAGATTGGCTGCAATCAATACAACTATACAAGAAGGGTTTTCAGCAGCAATTAGAGTCTTTAACCTGCTAGATCAGAAAAGTCTTATCATAGAGAATAAAGATCCTTTTGATTTAAAAGTAACAAAGGGAGAAATTGAACTTAAAAATGTAACCCTTTCTTATATTGGACAAAGAGGCTCTGCCCTAAGTGACATTAGTCTTTCTATTCCTTCAGGACAAATAACAGCTTTAGTTGGCCCAAGTGGTGCAGGTAAAACTTCTATCTTAAATTTAATTCCAAGATTCTACGACCCGAATAATGGTGAGGTATTAATTGACAATCAAGATATTAAAAACTCAACTATAAAGTCACTTAGGTCCAAGATAGCACTAGTTAGTCAAGAACCTATATTATTTGATGACACTGTAAGAGAAAATATTTGTTATGGAAGAAAGAGTGCTTCTGATGAGGAAATAATTGATGCAGCAAAATCAGCTGCTGCCGATGAGTTTATTTCTAAACTACCTGAAGGATATAATACTGTTATTGGTGAAAAAGGATTTAGTCTCTCAGGTGGACAAAAGCAAAGAATTTCTATTGCACGAGCATTTTTAAAAGATGCTCCTATATTGTTACTTGATGAAGCTACTTCAAGTTTAGATACTGAATCTGAACATTTAGTTCAAGAAGCAATAAATTCATTAATGAAAAATAGAACAACGCTAGTAATTGCTCATAGACTTAGTACCATAATTAACTCAAAAAAAATAATTGTTCTTGAAAATGGAGCTGTCAAAGAAACCGGTACTCATGAAGAGCTAATAAAAGCTGAAGGAATCTATAAGAAACTTTATGATAGAGAGTTCTAACTCACCATGCTTAAATTCATATTTGGTCTTTCAATATCTAAATTAATAATTTCTATATTAGGCGCCTTATACATAAATCTTGTTTTTTTCACATCTAAGATACATTTTAAAAATAGAAGAAATATAGAAAATATTCTTAAGAAAAAAAAATCTTTTATTTACTCTTTTTGGCATGATCAGCTTTTAATGTGCCCTCTTACCTGGGATAATGACTCTGAAATTAAAGTCCTAATTTCAAAGCATCGAGATGGAGATATTATCTCAAAAGTAATATCTATTCTTGGATTTGGCTCAATTAGAGGGTCAACAAATAAACCTTCAAAAAATAAGAATAAAGGTAGTTTGAAGGCAGTTAGACAAATTATAAAATCTTTAAATAACAATATATCGATAGGAATAAGCCCTGATGGTCCTAAAGGACCAAGACATAAAGTTAGCGATGGTATTATTCATATTGCAAGACTTAGTGAAAAAGAAATCCTGCCTGTAGGAATTGGATTCAAAAAGAAATGGATTTTAAATACTTGGGATAAATTTATTGTACCTAAGATATTCAATGAAATATGTTTTGTATGGGGAAAGCCTATTAAAGTTTCAAAAAATTCTAGACAGAGTTTAAAATTAAAGAAAGATCTAGAAAATTTAATGAATAAGCTAACTAATGAGGCAAATAAAAATTTTTAATCAATAATGTTATTTAGAATTTATAAAATATTTTCGTATTTAATCTATCCATTTGTTCCTATCTATTTAAATGATAGGATAAGATCAAACAAGGAGCTTAAAGATAGAATTGATGAAAGGTATGGAATATCAACTATAGATAGAAAAAAAGGCAAATTGATTTGGATACATGCTGCGAGTATTGGTGAAAGTCTATCAGTCCTTCCTGTAATTAAAGAATTAGAAAAAAATAAAAAAATAAAACAAATTCTTGTTACTACTGGAACAACTACATCTGCAAAAATTATGAAAAATAAGTTAAAAGGTAAAGCCTTTCATCAGTTTATACCAATTGATATCCCAATTTTCGTTGAAAGGTTTTTAGATCACTGGAAACCATCTCTATCTATATTTGTTGAATCTGAGATTTGGCCTAATTTTATTTTTGCTTTAAAAAATAGGAATATAAAGTTAATGATTTTAAATGGACGAATGACTGTTAAATCTTATAACAGTTGGTCAAGATTTAAGAAAACAACCTTAACACTATTTGAAAACTTTGATCTTTGTTGCACTCAAAGCAAAGATAGTACTTTCTTCTATAAAAATCTTGGTATTAAAAATACAACTTATACTGGTAATTTAAAATTCGCCTCGAAACCTCAAGCAGTAGACAATAAAAAATTAAAAATACTAAAAAAGATGTTTAAAGGCAGAAAAATTTTGCTAGCTGCAAGTACTCATGAAGGAGAAGAGGAAATAATTGCAAATATTACTTTAAGTTTAAAAAAGAAATATAAAAACTTTGTATCTATAATTGTACCACGGCATCCTAATAGGTCTGAGTTCTTTTCTAATAAACAAAAATTAAAGATTGCTTATAGATCTAAAGATCAAGATATTTCTTCAAATACAAGTATTTACATTGCAGATACAATCGGTGAATTAAATCTATTTTATGAATTAGCTAATTTTATTTTTGTCGGTGGTAGCTTGGTTAATCATGGAGGTCAAAATCCTATAGAAGCGGCCTTCTTAGGCAAAACTATTATTCATGGTCCAAATATAATGAAT
>CACPJE010000009.1 GCA_902634045.1 uncultured Pelagibacteraceae bacterium | reverse complement strand
TTGGTGGAGATTTACTGGCAAAAACATTCACTCCGTGTACTCCTCTTGGATGTTATTTAATGCTTAAGAAAAGTGTTGCTGATCTGAAGGGAATGCATGCGGTCATTATTGGGCGTTCAAATATTGTTGGAAAACCTATGGCCCAATTACTTTTAGAAGAATCTTGTACAGTAACTATTGTTCATTCAAAAACTAGAAATATTGAAGAAATGACTAAGCAAGCTGACATTGTTGTTGCGGCAGTAGGAAGACCTTTAATGGTTAAAAAAGACTGGGTTAAGCCTGGTGCAATTGTGATTGATGTAGGGATTAATCGAATCGATAATCCTGATAAACCAGGAAAAACAAAACTTGTTGGTGATGTGGACTATGCTGAGGTTTCTGAAGTTGCATCAGCGATTACTCCAGTACCTGGTGGTGTAGGTCCTATGACAATAGCGTGCTTACTTAAAAATACAGTAGATGCGGCATTCAGGCAGCAATAAGAACTTATTTTTTTTCTCTTAGTCTTAATGCGTTTAGTTTAATAAAACCCTCGGCATCTTTCTGACTATAAACTTCATCTGACTCAAATGTTGCAAGATCAGGATTATAGAGACTTAATGGAGACTCTCTTCCAGTAATTAAAACATTCCCCTTGTAGAGCTTTAAGCGAACTTTTCCTTCAACATTCTTTTGTGATTGATCTATTAAAGCTTGCATCATTTCTCGTTCAGGAGAAAACCAGTAACCGTTATAAATAAGTTCAGCATATTTAGATGAAATACTTTCTTTCATATGAGCCGCTTCCTTATCTAATGTAATACTCTCAATTGCTCGATGTGCATGATAAAGAATGGTTCCACCAGGTGTTTCGTAAACACCCCTTGATTTCATACCAATATATCTATTTTCAACAAGATCTATTCGTCCAATACCATGCTTTCCTGCCATTTTATTTAAGCTATTGAGCAATTCAAATGGTTGCATTGCTTTTCCATTTAAAGTGCAGGCATCACCTGATTTATATTCAATAACCAACTCCTCTGCTTGATCAGGAGCTTCTTCAGGAGAAACTGATCTTGTATAAACATATTCTGGGGCCTCAGTCCAAGGATCTTCTAAGACTTTGCCCTCAGCTGAAGAATGGAGTACATTCTCATCAATACTAAACGGTTGTTCACCTCGTTTATCTTTTGCTATTTCAATTCCATGCTTGTCAGCATATTCAACTAGTGATGATCTAGAATTTAAATCCCATTCTCTCCATGGACTAATTACTTTGATATTTGGGTTATGATAATAATATCCTAATTCAAATCTTATCTGATCATTGCCTTTACCAGTTGCACCATGTGCTACAGCATCAGCATTAACTTGTTTAGCAATTTCAATTTGTTTTTTTGCAATTAGAGGTCGTGCAATTGATGTTCCAAGTAAATAATATCCTTCATATAAAGGATTTGCTCTGAGCATTGGAAAAACATAATCTTTTACAAACTCATCTTTTAAATCTTCAATAAAGATCTCAGATACATTTTGAGCTTCTGCCTTTTTTTTCACAGCATCAAAATCTTCATCTTGCCCAAGATCTGCTGTAAAAGTTGCAACTTCACATTGATAGTTTTCCTTAATCCATTTTAAGATTACTGAAGTATCTAGTCCACCTGAATATGCTAAGACAACTTTTTTCATAAGCCTTTTCTCAATATACTTTTTCTTACTTTTACACTTGAGGATTTGAGCTGACCGCATGCAGCCATAATATCTTGTCCTCGTGTTTTTCTTACTGGGCTTGCATATCCTGCATTATTCACGATGTCACTAAATTTTTTAATTTGATCTGGATTTGAACATTCATATGGTGATTCTGGCCAAGGATTGAATGGTATTAGATTAATTTTAGCTGGAATTCCTGCAATCAACTTAACCAATTTTTTAGCATCCGCAATGCTGTCGTTTACTCCTTTCAGCATGACGTATTCAAAGGTAATTCTCTTTGAATTCTTAGCTCTAGGATAATCCTGGCATGCTTTAATTAAATCTTTTAATGGATATTTTTTGTTTATTGGAACAATATCATTCCTTAAATTGTCATTTGTTGCATGCAAAGAAATAGCAAGCCTTGAGTCAACTTCATTTCCCCAATCTAGAATTTGTGGAACTATGCCAGATGTGCTTAATGTAATGCGTTTAGTTGACAGTTTTAATCCCTCTTTATCTCCCATAATCAAGGCTGCTCTTTTAACATTGTCATAATTATATAAAGGCTCACCCATTCCCATGAAAACTATATTTGAAATTTTTCTTTGATTCGAATTAGGCCAATCAGATAATTGATCACGAGCTAACAATAATTGAGATAAAATTTCTTGGGTAGATAAGTTTCTTACAAGTTTTTGTGTTCCTGTGAAGCAAAACTTGCAATTCAACGTGCACCCAACTTGAGATGAGACACAAAGAGTACCCCTACTTTCTTCTGGAATAAAAACAGTTTCAATTAGATTGCCATCTTCTAATTTTATCAACCATTTCCGGGTACCATCTTTAGATAATTGATGTTCTTTAATTAATGGTC
Source organism: uncultured Pelagibacteraceae bacterium (assembly GCA_902634045.1). Taxonomy (GTDB): domain Bacteria; phylum Pseudomonadota; class Alphaproteobacteria; order Pelagibacterales; family AG-422-B15; genus CACPJE01. The sequence continues at coordinate 27,608 of CACPJE010000009.1, read as the reverse complement.
TCTCTACTTTATAAAATTTTGATATTTCTTTTCTTAATTCATTTGAAATTGTTGTCATTTTATGGACACTAGTTTCACCATGATGATAGATCCAATGCCAGATTTGTTTTGCTCTAAATTTCTCTTTTTCTGTAATGAGATTATTTGAAAGCAAAGACTGGAAAATTTCATCTTGTGTCAGACCTACTAAATCTGTTTGTTTGTCAGTCATTAAAGTGATTATTTATGAGCAGGCTTTATCTATTGCTTCAAGTGCTTTAGTGAATCCAATTAGAGAATAAGTGTCTGTTATCTTTGTTCCACGACTTGAAATACTTTTAACCTGAACTCGAGCGCCATTTTTCATATCCTTAATAAGTTTTTTACCATTTTGTCCATCAGCTAGCCAAGCTCTATTTTCTAAAGTAAAAAATTTATACTTATTATCCTTTATAATTACTTCAACAGTACTCTTTGGCTTGAAAGTAAACCCAGTATCTACACTTGGTTCATGTTTTGTATTGTCCCCCATAAAATTTGAGACCATAAGAGCATGTTCCCCTCGATTTAGCCCATCCGGATTAGTTTTTATAGGAGTTGAAACAATGTAGCAAACCTTTGAAGATCCATCCCCATATTGCTTAGCTTGCCAATTTTTACCTTTGCCAAAAGAATCAATATGGATTACTTCAAGTACAGCAAAAGCATTGATTGAAGATGCTAGGAATATTAGAATTATTAGTTTAATATTAAAAAACTTCATAAGTAATATTTTATATCGAGATTTGCAAAATAATGAAAGCAATAGTTTGTAAAGAATTTGGCCCTCCTAGTTCCCTAGTTTTTGAGGATGTTGAAGTGCCTGAGCTAAAACCAAGTCAATTATTAATAGATGTTCATTCAGCTGGTGTAAATTTTCCAGATACTTTAATTATTCAGGACAAGTATCAAGTCAAGCCCCCTCTTCCTTTTTCACCTGGTGGTGAAATTTCCGGAACGATCAGTTCAATGGGAGAGAGTGTAAAAGGTTGGAACGTTGGAGATGAAGTAATTGCTATGGTTGGCCATGGAGGATTTAGAGAACAAGTTATCGTTGGTCCAATGCAAATCTTTAAGAAACCAAGTAGCATGGATTTTACAACTGCATCTTGCTTTACGTTAACCTATGGTACCTCTCACTATGCTTTAAAAGATAGAGCTCAATTAAAAGAAGGAGAAACTTTACTTGTACTTGGCGCTGCAGGCGGCGTTGGTATTTCAGCAATTGAAATAGGAAAAGCACTTGGTGCAAAAGTTGTAGCGGCAGCATCTTCTGATGAAAAACTAGCGGTATGTAAAGAATATGGTGCTGATGAAGTTATTAATTATGGTGGTTATGATTTAACTGATAAAGATCAAATCAAACAATTTAGAAGTGATATTGCAACAACATCAGGAGGAAAAGGTCCTGATGTTATTTATGATCCAGTTGGAGGAAACTTTACGGAGCCATCTTTAAGAAGTATCGCATGGGGCGGAAGATTTCTTGTTATTGGGTTTGCATCTGGCCCAATTCCAAAAATTCCTCTCAATTTGTATTTAATTAAAGGGTGCTCTGCTGTTGGAGTTTTTTGGGGGCAGTTTACGATGTTAGAGCCCCAAAACCATCTCGCAAACATGGAACAGCTTACAAAGTGGCATGAGGAAGGTAAGCTTAAAGCTCCAGTTACCGAGGTTTTACCTTTAGAACAAGCCAAAGAAGCTTTAGAGATGATCCTTGATAGGAAAGCAAAAGGCAAGATTGCTTTAACAACTTCTTTCTACAAAAATTAGTACGAATGTTTAAAATTTTTTATTTACTACTATTTTTTTTTATATTTCAAAGTAACCAAGTTTTTTCTGCTAGTATTGATAAATTTACTATTGATCAGTCGAAATTAATTTATGATACTGAAAATATAGAAGATTGGGAAAATGCAGAGATAAATCAGGATGATCCGGATATTTTTTTTCAATTATTAAGTGAAAATCCTCAAATTACTACTGTTCAATTAAATAGTGGTGGTGGATTGCAGGCTGATGCATATGAGATTTCTGACTTAATAATCGACTTTGATTTAGATACTCATGTTAATGGAATATGTCATAGCTCATGTACAATTCTTTTCTTAGCGGGCAATAAAAGAACAGTAGAAAGAGGCTCAACGTTAGGTTTTCATCAATTACATTGGGCTGCAGAATCTCAAAGAGTATATTATGAGTATTATCTTGGAACTGACTGGAATGATGAATTTGAGTATGCTGAATGGTTATATAATGACGCGCAAGCAACTATTCTTCTTGATATGGAATATTTATTAGAAAGAGGAGTTGAGCCATCTTTTGCAATTAAAACTTTGCAAGCAGACTCCTATGATATGTGGATACCAAGAAGGAAAGAGCTTATAAACGCTGGAGTCATAACTGAATAAAGAAATACGTTAGACTAGATTTGCTTCTTAGCTATTAGATTCATTTGTTTAGCCATATTAATATCGAGCTGGGTTACTCCTCCAGAGTCATGGGTTGAGAGAGTTACGTCGACATTATTGTATACATTGAACCATTCAGGATGATGATTTTGTTTTTCAGCATAAAATGCAATTGCTGTCATCCAATTAAAAGCCGATAAAAAATTATTAAATTTAAACGACTTAGTAATAGCGTTCCTACCTTTTACCAATTTCCATCCTGAAAGACGTTTTAATTTTTTGCTAACTTCTAACTTACTTAGTTTTTTCATTAAGGAGCAGGGTGAGGAATCTCAGTATGTATTTTTTTAATTTCATTTATAATTTCTTTAGTAAGATCTATGTGAACACTATCTATACATGTTTTCAATTGTTCCATAGTTGTTGCACCAATAATTGTTGATGTTACAAAAGGCTGTATATCACAAAAACGAATAGCCAATTGGGCTGGATCAATTTCAAATTTTTTAGCTACCTCTACATACTTCTCAACTGCCGCTGTTGTTTTTTCAGATCTGTATCTTAACATTAAGGGTCCATCCCCAAATAGTTGCATTCTAGAGCCTTGTGGTACCTGACCATTTAAATATTTTCCAGTTAATACTCCTTGACCAAGTGGAGAATAAGCTAAAAGACCTACTTGTTCTTGATGAGCTATTTCAGATAACCCTATCTCAAATGCACGATTGACTAAATTATAAGCATTTTGAATTGAAGCAACACGTGGCAAAGACTTACTTTCGGATAATTCTAAATATTTCATCGTTCCCCAAGGAGTCTCGTTTGAAAGCCCAATGTGTCGGACCTTACCTTGTTTAACTAGTTCTCCTAGAGCGTCTAGTGTTTCTTCAATTGAAATTGCATCAGGTGATTCGATGTGTTTGTATTCAAGTTTTCCTGAGAAGGCTCCAAATGGACGATCTGGCCAATGAACCTGATAAAGATCAATATAATCTGTCTGTAAACGTTTTAAGCTATTTTCAACGGCATAAAAAATATGCTCTTTTGATAGGCGAGTTACTTCTCCACCTTCTCTCATCCATGTCATTCCTGAACGACCTGCAACCTTGGTTGCTAATATAACTTTATCTCGATTCCCCCGTGCCTTGAACCAAGTCCCTATATGTTTTTCAGTTAAACCCTGCGTCTCAGCCTTAGTGGGAACAGCGTAAATTTCGGCAGTATCAATGAAATTTACCTCGTTATCTAAAGAGTAATCAAGTTGATCGTGAGCATCAGCCTCAGTATTTTGCTCCCCCCAAGTCATTGTTCCAAGACAAATAGTGCTTACTTCAATGTCAGTTCGTCCTAATTTTCTATATTCCATAATTATGATTTATTTTTTATTGCCTCCACTGACTTTGCATGCTCGATAAAAGCTTGGTCCCATGGCATAGGTTCCCATTTTAAGATATCAACAGTTTGAGAATTATCAGTAGGAACATACTTATCTAACATTGGAACCAGACTCTTTGTTTTTTTATCAAATAAACCAATTAACTTAAGCAAAAAGGAAGGTGCTTTTTTTAATTTTATTTTGTCATATCCAGCTTTACTTAAAACTTCAGCAACTTCATACATCCAGGCCGGTTTTGTATGAGCTGCAATAAATCTTTTACCATTAGCTTCAGGTGTTACCATCGCCTTTAAATGAAGTTTTGCAACATCACGGACATCAATAAACGGAAAAGATAACGCGGGGATCATCGGAAACTGTCCAGTAATTAACTGTGTTACGATTTGTGTTGAGGCACCGTCTAAGTCATTTCCAAGTTGAGGTCCCATTACTCCTCCAGGATTAATTACAGCCATTTCAAGTTTATTATCATCATCTTGATTATTTATAAAATCCCATGCAGCTCTTTCTGCAATCGTCTTACTTTTTTGATAAGGAGTAACGTATTTGCTATTTATATCTGTCCACGTAGTATGATCACTTGTTCCAGACATCATATGCGAATTTACAGCAGCGACTGAAGAGGTCACAACAATTCTTTTTATTCCAGCTTTTTTTGCAGCTTTCAAAGCTCGAAGCGTACCCTCTTTAGCCGGTATAATTAAATCATTTTCATCTTTTGGATCTTCAATAACGAAAGGGGAAGCAACATGCATGACAAAATCACAATCCCACATTGCATCTTCCCAACCAGCATCTTCTAGTAAATCGAGTTTACAAAATTCTAAATTTGCATCTTCAACTTCAGTTTTGATTGCATCTCTAACTTCTTCTTCTCTATGCATGCTCCGAAGCGAACCCTTTACAGCATACCCATTTTTGAGCAGTTCAATTATACAATGTTCAGCAATGAACCCAGAAGCACCAGTGACTAAAACTTTTTGCATTTAAATCTCCTATCTTATTGAAATCACTTAATAAAATCTTAATAATAAAATACTTGTATTGATCCTCTCAATAATTATGTATTAGAATACATATATTAATTAATACAAGAGGAATTTTTATCTATGGACTACCAACAAAGTAGAGCGCAAGCAACACCGGCAATTGATGCAGGTTTAAGAGACTACATGCTCAAAGTATATAACTACATGGCTTCAGGTTTAGCATTAACAGGCCTAGTCGCATTAATGCTTTATCAGTCGGTTGGTGGAAGTGATATTGTTTTTGTTAACGGACAAATAGTTTTAAATACAATGAGTTCTTTAGGACAATCAATTTATACTGGTCCTATGGTATGGGTTATTGCACTCGCTCCACTTGGAGTAGTTATGTATATGAGTTTCGGTATTCGTGGAATGTCTGCAGCTAGAGCACAAACAATGTTCTGGGTCTTTGCATTTTTAATGGGTCTTTCTCTATCAAGTATTTTATTAACATACACAGGTACTAGTATTGCAAGGGTATTTTTTATTACAGCAACGACATTTGGAGCAATGAGTATTTATGGCTATACAACTAAACGTGATCTCACTGGAATGGGATCATTTTTATTTATGGGTCTTATTGGTATAATTATTGCCTCAATCGTTAACATTTTTATGCAATCTGGAATGATGTATTTTGTAATTTCTGTTCTTGGAGTATTAATTTTTGTCGGACTAACTGCCTATGATACCCAAAAAATAAAAAATATGTATACTGCATATGATAGTGGGGAAGTTGCTGCAAAAAAAGCAATCATGGGAGCTTTGACACTTTATCTAGATTTTATAAATCTATTTATCATGCTTTTAAGACTATTTGGTACAAGAAGATAATTCAGCTATACAATTTTAAGTTGAGAGCTGCTTAAAAAATTAATAACATTTGTTAGATCATTATCTTGTTTTAGGACGCGACCTACAGAGTCTATAAGACGATATTTTAACTTTGACTTTGTTGCCTTGGTATTTTTTTCAATTTGTAAAAATGCTTTTTCAAAAGAGCTTCTATAAAAAGAAAAAAAAGCCTTGTTAGCACAGTGATCAATAGCGTAATCTTTCCAGATTCCTTGGCTCACTTTTTTACCATAAATAGACAGTATGAGACTCAGTTCTGAACGATCAAAAAACGTAGATGTTTTTAGATTTTGTTGTTTGGGGATTTTTAAATAATGAATTGCCATGTTATTCATTGTAATCTTGAATCTAGGAAAAAAAAGCGGAAAACTTAGATATTTTTGCGATAACATTGCGCTCAAAGCCTTGAAAAAGTCATCTAAATACCAATATAGATTCTAAATAATACAAATATTGATATGCCAAAATCAGAAAAGTTAGAGTTCCAGACAGAGGTTAGTCAGCTATTAAAGTTGATGATTAATTCAGTATATTCTGAAAAAGAAGTTTTTGTTAGAGAGTTGGTATCCAATGCCTCTGACGCTTGTGATAAATTAAGATATTTAGCAACTACCAAAGAAAAATTAATCCAAGACGATCCTGATCTAAAAGTCAAAATTCAAGTTAATAAAAAAGCAAATTCAATTTCATTTATTGATAATGGGATTGGAATGAATAAAAAAGATCTTATTGCGAATTTAGGAACTATTGCAAGATCAGGAACTGCACAATTTATCAAAGAAATGTCAGAGTCAAAAACAAAGGATCTATCCCTTATTGGACAATTTGGAGTTGGATTTTACTCAGCCTTTATGGTTGCAACCGATACGCAAGTTACTACTCGAAAGGCTGGAGAAAATAAAATATGGATATGGAAGTCTGATGGAGAAAGTAATTTTACAATTGAAGAATCAGATGATTTAGATTTATTAGAATCTAATAGAGGAACAAAGATTGATTTAATATTATCAAAAGAAGGAAAAGATTACCTAGATAAGATAAAGATTGAAGATATTATTCGTCGTTATTCAGACCATATTAGTATTCCAATTTTTGTGACTGATGGGACAGAAAAAAAAGATGAATCTTCTGAACCTGTTAACTCTGCATCTGCAATTTGGACTCGACCTAAAAATAAAATTACTAAAGAGCAGTACAAAGAGTTTTATAACCATGTTGGACAGATGTTTGATGACCCGTGGATGACATCTCATTATAAGGCTGAGGGAAAAATTGAGTACACAGTTTTAAATTTTATTCCGTCAACTAAACCCTTTGATCTCTATGACCCTGCAAGAGAAAATAGACTTAAATTGTATGTAAAAAAGGTTTTTATTACTGACAATTGTCCTGAACTTATTCCTCCATATTTAAGATTTTTAAGAGGAATTATTGACTCAGAAGACTTGCCGTTAAATATCAGCAGAGAGATGCTTCAAAATAATCCTGTAGTTACAAAAATAAGAAATGCTCTTGTTAAAAGGACAATTTCAGACTTAAAAAAGAAGTTGTTAGCAGATAGAAAATCTTTTGAAGAATTTTGGAATAATTTTGGTCCAGTTTTAAAAGAAGGTATTTATGAAGACTTTGAGAGAAAAGATTCTCTTTTAGAAATAGCCTTATTTAAAAACTTAAACTCCGACAAGCTTATTTCTCTTGATGAATATATTGAAGCAATGCCTAAAAAACAAAAAAGTATTTACTTCATTACTGGTGATAGCTATCAAAATATTGTTAACAGTCCAATTATTGAAGGCTATAAATCTAGAAATATTGATGTTTTAATTTTAGATGACCCTGTAGATAGTTTTTGGACCTCAGCAACCCCAAATTATAAAGAAAAAGACTTTAAATCGGTTACTCGAGGAGTAGACGATCTTTCGAATATAGATGGTAAGAAGAAAGATGAAAAAGAGAATAAAGAAGATAAGTCAGCAGATCCTTTGATTAATTTGCTTAAAGAAAAGTTAAAAGATAAAGTTAAAGATGTAAGAACTTCATCTAGACTTACTGATAGTCCAGCATGCCTAGTTTCTGATGAAAGTGCTATGGATCCTCAGTTGGAAAAAATACTTCAGCAGCATAATCAATTACAACAAGGCGTATCTCTTAAGATCATGGAAATCAATCCAAATCATAAGTTGATTAAAGCTCTAACAAAAATGTCAAAAAATAAAGATTCAATTAATAAAGTTGAAGATGCGGCATTTTTACTCTACGAGCAGTCAAGAATTGTTGAAGGTGATAAGCCTTCAGATCCAATAGCATTTTCTAAAAAGCTGATCGAAACAATAAGTGCTTCTATTAATTCCTGATAATTTTTGATTGTTTTTTTTAAAAATTAATAGACTATAACTACTGCAAACGAGGTATATTTATGATTAAAACAATTCTATTTTCTGTATATTTTTTTATTTCTTCAATTATTTTTGTGTCAGCTCAGCAGCTGAATTATGATGAATCCTATGACACTGAAATTAAGGATGCTTACGGTCTTCTTGATGTCCCTCTCCCTCCTGGAGAATGGAAATTATTTGATCTCGAAGAAGTTGGTAGTGTAAGTTCAGGAGATTTTTTTGTTTATGCATCTCTAATGCCAGCAAACATAAGTGATCAAGAAAGAAGATATAACGATACGTTAGCAGTAAATTTATTTGGATCATCTTCTGAAGAAACAGACTATAGAAAATCATATTTTATTTGCCAGCAAGATTGGATGGCTGGAGCTGATATTATTAAAATTGAAAAAAATCCTGACGGTACCTTTATGGAAAAATGTGGAGTTAATTTTGCCGATCCAACTGTAAACGTCGGTCAAGTATTTGGCGGACAAGGTATGAGTTATCATTATACCTCATGTGCTGATTCTTGCATTGAACTATGGTACAACTTAGATTCTGCTAACTATAAGCACGATAAAGATAATTTTATAGAACTTGGAAACAAGATTTTTGCAAGTGTTGAGAGCGCAATAGCTGGGGACCCAAGTTCTCTCTCTTTCACTTCAGATTATAAAAACTAATTATTTTTAAGAATTAACTAAGTTTTTCATAACGTAGTGGAGTATTCCTCCATTTTCGAGATAGGTAATCTCAGTCGATGTATTTACTAAAAGTTTTATTTTAGTGCTGACATTCTTACCGTTTGAGTACTGAATTTTTAAATCCAATTTTTTACCTGGAGAAATATCTTTTTCTAAACCAAGAATAGATATTTTTTCAGAACCTGAAAGTTTGAGACTTTGTCTATTTTCATTATCTATAAATTGACAAGGTAAAACTCCCATTCCAATTAAGTTAGACCTATGGATGCGTTCAAAACTCTCAGCTATTACAGCCTTAACGCCTAATAAACTTGTTCCTTTAGCTGCCCAGTCTCTTGAGGATCCCATTCCATAATCTTTTCCTGCAAAAATTACTAAAGGCGTTCCTGATTTTTGATAATCTATTGAAGCATCATAAATAGATTTTTGTTTTTTAGAGGGATAAGATATTGTGTACCCGCCTTCAATTCCTTTTACCATTTCATTCTTAATTCTAATATTAGAAAATGTGCCTCTCATCATAACTTCATGATTACCCCTGCGTGAACCAAAGGAATTAAAGTCAGATACTTTTACATTATTTTTCTTTAAATAATTTCCTGCAGGACCATCAATTTTAATGGACCCTGCAGGACTAATATGATCGGTGGTAACTGAGTCCCCAAATATCCCCAATATATTGGCAATCTTAATATTTTTAATGTTACTCGAATTAGGTTTAAGATTTTGAAAGAAAGGAGGATGTTGAACATAAGTGGATTTTTTATTCCATTGATATGTAAGTCCTTTCAGAGATTTTACAGCTTTCCATTTCCCATCTCCTTTAAAAACATTTTTATACCTAGCTCTGTAAAGTTTAGAATTGATTGTTGAGTCAATTACTTTTTTAATTTCATTTGAACTTGGCCATATATCTTTTAAATAAATATTCTTTCCTTTTTTGTTTTTTCCTATTGGTTCTTTTGTTAGATTTATTTTCGTTGTTCCAGCTATTGCGTAAGCAACAACAAGAGGTGGAGAAGCTAAGTAATTAGCTTTAACATGAGGATTAATTCTGCCCTCAAAATTTCTATTTCCTGATAATACACCACTTAAAATTAAATTATTTTTCTCAACAGCATTAGCTATCTTACTATCAAGAGGACCAGAATTCCCAATACAAGTAGTACATCCAAATCCAACAAGCTGGAATCCAAGTTTATCCAAATAAGTTTGTAATCCTGCTTTTGATAAATAATCAGTTACCACCTTTGATCCAGGGGCAAGAGATGACTTAACCCAAGGCTTTGTTTGCAATCCTAACCGAATCGCTTTCTTTGCCAAAATTCCCGCCCCAACCATTACAGATGGATTAGACGTATTAGTGCAGCTTGTAATTGCAGCTATTGCTACGTGTCCATGGTTCAAAGAAAAACTGTCTAATTTTACTTTATTGTCTATCTTGTCTTGATTAAAATCTAACTTGAGGCTTTTTTCAAAAGAAGATGATACTTTTGAAAGATGAATTTTATCTTGAGGTCTTTTTGGGCCAGCCAAACTAGGTACAATTGATGATAAATTTAATTTAATTTTTGTGGTAAAAACTCTTTTATTTTTTTTATAATCCTCCCAAATTCCTTGCTCTTTTGAATATTTTTTTACAAGGTCAATATTACTTTTTGTCCTACCACTAACTTTTAAAAATCTGAGTGTTTCATTATCAATAGGAAAAAAACCACAAGTAGCACCATACTCCGGAGCCATATTTGCAATGGTTGCTCTATCTGGAATGGAAAGTTCTTTTAAACCATTTCCAAAAAATTCAACAAATTTTCCAACAACCCCTTTTTTTCTAAGTATTTCTGTTATTGTAAGAACTAGATCAGTTGCAGTTGTTCCTTCTTTTAACCTTCCACTAATTTCAAAACCAACCACCTCAGGAACTACCATTGATATTGGCTGACCTAACATTGCGGCTTCTGCTTCAATACCTCCAACCCCCCAACCAAGAACTGAGAGTCCATTAATCATCGTTGTATGGCTATCAGTGCCTACAACTGTATCAGGATAAGCTAAGTTTATTTTTTTTCCGTCATCACTCTTTCTTTCTGACCAGATTGATTGTGCTAAATATTCTAGATTTACTTGGTGACATATCCCTGTTCCTGGAGGAACAACTCTAAAATTATTAAATGATTTTTGACCCCATTTTAAAAACTCATATCTTTCTATATTTCTTTCATATTCGAGATCAACATTTTTTTGGTATGCTGACTTATTCCCAAATTTATCGACCATTACCGAATGATCAATTACTAGATCAACAGGAGTAAGTGGATTAATCTTATTTGGGTTACCGTTGAGTTTATGGATAGCAGATCTCATTGATGCAAGGTCTACTACAGCAGGAACACCTGTGAAATCTTGCATCAAAACTCGTGCAGGGCTGAAATTTATTTCTCTTGAAATTTTTTTCTTTGCTTTCCATTTTGAAAAAGACTCAATATCACCTTTTGTTACAGTTTTTCCATCCTCATTGCGGAGTAGATTTTCAAGCAGGATTTTGATTGAAAATGGAAGACTTGAAATATTCTTGACCCCATTTTTTTCCGCAGCCCTTAGACTAAAAAAAGTATAGGTTTTTTTGGCGATTTTGAATGTTTTTTTGCTTTTATAGGTATTATGCATAGAGGGTTTACTCGTTGTATTAATAAGACTAATTTGATTAGCAATCAATGATAAATTAACTAATTGTATTTGTTTTTTATTCAAATAATAACTTTGATTATGGAAAAATTATCTATCAAAAATTTAGCTTGTAAACGAGGGTCTAGGATCATTTTTGACAACATATCATTTGAAGTAAAGTCAGGTCAGACTTTTCTAATTAAAGGCAGCAATGGATCAGGAAAGACAAGTTTGATGAGGACATTGGCTGGCTATATTGAACCTCATGAAGGCGAAATATTTATAGATGGCAAAAACATTGATACAAGTGATAATTCATATTTTCAATTTATTGGTGAAAAAAATGCTCTTAAAAATAATCTTTCAGTAAAAAAAAATATCATTTTATGGTCTTTACTGTTTAATGCTTCAATTGATATAGATGATTTACTTAAAAAGTTTGATCTTACTAATTGTATCAATCAAGATGTAGAAACGTTAAGTGACGGACAGAAAAAAAGATTATCTCTATCTAAACTTTTTTTACATCAAAAACCTATATGGCTACTTGATGAACCATACGTGTTTCTTGATGAGCAAAATACAATTGATTTAAATAAAAAGATATCAAGATTTAATTTAGAAGGTGGCTTAGTGATTATCACATCTAATATAGATATTGATTTTCCTTTTAGTGAAAGAGTAATTTTATAATGTTTCTAAATTTAATTATGAGAGATATAAAACTTGCTTTCTTTACAAGCACTAGCTTTTTGATTACTGCCTCATTCTTTTTACTAATTCTTATTTTAATACCATTTATTTTTGGTTCTGAGATAGGCTTACTAAAAGTTATGTTTCAAGGATTAATATGGATAGCTTTGGTTTTATCTATTTTATTAACACTTACTAGGATTTTTAATTCTGATTATGATGACGGTAATTTAGATATAATATTCAGATCTGGAACTTCACTAGAATTAATTATTTGCGCTAAGTATATTGCGTATTGGATTACAATTTGTATGCCTCTAATTGTTTTAGTGCCTTTTGTAGCCCAAGCATTTAATTATAGTTTTGTTCAGGCTTTTCCTATCGTATTAAATCTTTTAATTGGCTCATTTGGGATGGTATTTATTGCGACTTGTGTTAGTGCCTTAACTTTAGGAGCTAAGAGAACCACTTTTTTAAAAGGTATTATTATTATACCTCTTTATGTTCCATTTATCATTTTTGGCGTTGATGCTAGCTCTTGGCCAATTTTAATAGGCCTTTCATTGATAGCTTTTGTTGTTTCAATTTATGCGACTATTTATAGTCTGCGTCTTTATGGGGAATAGACACTCAAAATCAAGAATATATATATTACGTAATGAATTTAAAGATTTCAAATAACCAGATTACATATATTAGAAAAGCAAATTTATATTTAATAAGTTTAACGCTTTTAACTTTTATTATTGGCTTATATTTTTCGCTTTTAGTGTCACCACCTGATTATATTCAAGGTGATTCAATGCGAATTATGTATATCCATGTTCCATCTGCTTGGCTGTCACTATTTTCTTATACTATTTTAGCTGCTTCGTGTGTTGCATGGTTTGTTTATAGAAATCCCATATTTAATTTGATTGCTAAATCTATTGCTCCTATAGGAGCAGCATTGACACTAATCGCTCTGGTAACTGGTAGCATTTGGGGCAAGCCGACATGGGGTGTTTGGTGGGTGTGGGATGCAAGACTTACATCTATGTTAATACTTTTTTTTCTCTACTTAGCTTACATACTGCTTTGGCAATCGATTTCAAATCAAGAAACAGCTTCTAAAATCTCTGCAGCATTAGGCATCATTGGTTTCATAAATATTCCAATTATAAAATTCTCTGTAGATTGGTGGAATACTTTGCACCAACCGGCATCTATTTCAAAATTATCTTCACCAAGTATAGATATTAACATGTTAATTCCTCTTTTAATAATGACACTTGGATATATGTTATTTTTAATTACTTTGTTTCTAATTAAATTAAGAACAGAAATTATTGATCAAAAAATATTAAGGTTAAGTATCAAGTAAATGAATGAATTTTTCTCAATGAGCGGATACGGACCTTATATATGGTCTGCTTATTTGTTTGCATTTATCATCTTAAGTTATTTGTTTTTCTCAAGTACTCTTAATTTGAATAAAAAACAAAAACAACTAGATAAATTGTTAGAAGATAGTGACTAAAAAAGTTAAAAATAGATTAATAAAAATATTACTCAGCTTACTAATACTGATAATAGCAGTTCTCATCATTACTCTGAACCTAAGAGATAATATTGTTTATTTTTATTCACCAACTGAATTATTAAAAATGCAAACTAATGAAACAAAAATAATGAGAGTTGGCGGGTTAGTTAAAAAAAATTCTATTAATAGTGATGGTTCAAAAAAATTCACTTTTATAATCACTGATGAAATTAGTGAAATTAATGTTGTTTTCCAAGGTATTTTACCAAATCTATTTGCTGAGGAAAAAGGTGCAGTTGTTGAAGGCTCTTACGTAAATAACTCGTTATTTAGAGCTGATAAGGTTCTTGCAAAGCATGATGAAAATTATATGCCACCGGAAGTCATTAATGCTTTAAAAGACAATGGTAAATGGCAGGGACAATGAGTGAAATATTAAGTTTTGTAGCTACTTTTTCTCTTATCATCTGTTTAATTATATCTCTTTACCAAATGAGATTGTTTTTCATTAAATATGATACAACAAAAAATAATCATTTATTGTTTTCATCAGTTCAACTGAGCTCATGTTTTTTTTCTTTTGCAATACTTATTTATATTTTTTTAACTTCTAACTTTGATTTTCAAATAGTTCATTCTAATTCCCATAGCGATAAGCCTTTCATCTATAAATTTTCAGGAGCATGGGGTAATCATGAAGGAAGTTTGTTAATGTGGATATTGATTTTAACAATATTTAATTTTCTTTTTGTAATTTATGATTCCTCAAATTTTAAATTAAGAAATAAGATTATCGCTAATCAAAGTTTTTTAATATTAGGGTTTCTTGCATTTTGTTTGTTTATGTCGAGTCCTTTTACTTTAATGGAAGAAAGTTTTTCACAAGGGTTAGGACTTAATCCTATTTTACAAGACCCTCTTTTAGCTATCCACCCTCCTGTATTGTATTTGGGCTACGTAGGATTCTCTTTAGTTTTTAGTTTTGCTATTGCAGGAATGCTTCAAGATAAAGTTGATCAGGAATGGGCTATAGCTTTGAAACCTTGGATTTTAGTTGCTTGGATATTTTTAACGCTAGGAATAGCTCTCGGATCTTTTTGGGCATACTACGAATTAGGATGGGGAGGATATTGGTTTTGGGATCCAGTAGAGAATGCATCTTTAATGCCATGGCTTTCTGCTACAGCCTTATTGCATTGCATTATCGTACTTGAAAAAAGAAATACCCTTCAGTCTTGGACTATTTTACTTTCAATTTTGACTTTTTCTCTAAGCTTAATTGGGACATTTTTAGTTAGGTCAGGTGTTTTAAACTCTGTTCATACGTTTGCATCCGATCCAGGCAGAGGTTTATTTATTCTTTTATTTCTTGCCTTAGTTCTATTTTTTTCATTTAGTTTATTTGCTACAAAGGGTTCACTGTTAGAAAAAAAGAGTTCATTTGGAGCTATCAGCAGAGAGTCCGGAATATTAGTAAATAATTGGTTGCTATTAACAATTTTATTTATTGTTTTTCTTGGAACAATATACCCACTTTTTATTGATTTAGTTTTGGAAAAGAGTTTAACAGTTGGACCACAGTTTTATGTAGTCACTATTACTCCAATCCTTATTCTCCTAATCATGTTTATGACAATTACTCCACTAGTAGGCTGGACGAAAGGCTCATTCAGCCAGGCTTTTATTAAGATCAAATACTCACTAATATTTAGCTTAACCTTGGCCTTTGCAATAAGTTTATATTTTAGTTTATTTCCTGTTACTCAAATAATTATTTTATTCTTAAGTTTTTCATTAATTGCAACAAGTTTATTTTTAGGTGTTAATCTTTATAAAAAAAATATTTTTGTTAAGTCTATTTTAGGTCGAACTTTATCCCACGCTGGATTTGGTCTGTTTATTGTATCCGTAATAGCAAATGCAACTTATTCAGAGGAAAAAATTTATGATGCTAAGGTTAAAGATATACTTGAACTAAATGAACATCAGTTTGTGTTTGAAAAGGTAAATCGTGTTGAAGGGGAAAACTATAGTTCAATTCAGGCAGTATTCAATTTATTAAGAGATGATAAGCCCATAAATCAGTTCACGCCTGAAATCAGGTTTTATAACGACCCACCCACTGCAACTTCAGAAACAAGCATAGTACAAGGCGTTTTTAAAGATATATATATTGTAATGAATGTACCTCAATACCAAGATTCAATAAGTGTTAGAATTCATATAAAACCTTTTATGAACTTTATTTGGCTCGGAGTATTAATGATTATTATTGGAGGTATATTTTCTATCTTTCAAAGGGTTAAAAGTGCATAAAGTGAAAAATAAAATAATCTATTACTTACCCATATTAATTACATTTATTGTTTGTATCTTCTTCTTTTTTTCATTAAGCAACGATACTTCAAAATTATCTTCACCTATAATTGGCAAGGAAGTCCCTGAATTTTCTTTAAAAAGTCTTTTTAAAAATAAAAAAAATTTTTCTAGCTCTGATTTATACTCTGAAGATCCAAAAATTGTTAATGTTTTTGCTTCTTGGTGTGTGCCATGTAGGGCTGAGCACGATATTTTAATGCTATTATCAAAACTTGAAGGAGTCCAAATATATGGATTAAATTATAAAGATAATCCAATTGAAGCAAAAAATTTTATTGAAGAATTAGGTAATCCTTACATAAATGTGGGCATTGATGAGAAGGGAAGAACAGGTATTGATTGGGGTGTATATGGCATCCCCGAGTCATTTATTATTCATAATGGGCGGGTAGTTTACAAACATATTGGTCCAATTCATATTTCGGAACTAGAAGAGACAATCCTACCTATTCTTAAGGATTTAAAATGAGCAAGCTTATTTTTATATTAGCTTTCCTAACCTTTACATTGATTAATCTTGGAAACTTGTTTGCCAAAACTGAGACAAGTCGAGAGTATAATTTATTTAAAGAAATTCGTTGCTTAGTTTGTCAAGGTCAGACGATTCATGAATCTAATTCAGAATTAGCTGAGGACATTAAATTATTAATTAGAGAGAAAATAGTAGAAGGAGAATCGGATGATGAAATTAAGCAATTTTTAGTTGAGAAATATGGGGAGTGGGTCTTAATGACCCCTCGATTTAATCAGTATACATATCTTTTATGGGGCACTCCTTTAATTATATTCATTTTAGGGTTCTGGCTTATTTCAAAAAAAGTTAAAAAATTTAGAGAAGATTAAGAATAATAATCATAAAAAATCACTTATCAGACAAAATTTGAACACTTTCAAAGTATTTATTGATATAATAACTAAATTAAAGAGGACATAAAATGTTAAAAATTTTTGCGGGAACGGTTATAGCTAATTTTCTTATAATAATTTTTTTAGTAACAGCAGTTGCTGGAGGATTTGAAGAAGATCCAGGACCAGAGGAATTGCCAGTTGAGCAATCTAAATCTGTAATTGATGAACCCGAAGTAGAATCAGAGCCAGTTGTAGAATCAGAGCCCGCTCTAGAGCCAGAAGTTACTGCAGATGTAGGAATTATGGACACATCAGGAAATATAGTTATTTGGTCTAAAGGAAATGTTACTTATGCTGGTGATACTGGCAATATTTATGTAAGATATGGTTCTTAAATACTAATTTTTTCTTATGATAAGATTTTGTTTAATACTTTTATTTTCTCTCACATTTATGTCTGCAGCCTCTGCAGAAACACGAAATAGTTGGTCTTTTTCAATAGGCCAGTTTGATGTTAATGATAGCAATGATTCTTCGGAGATAAGACTTGAGCGTCTTTCAGGAAAAAATTGGTTTGGTGATATGGAATTAAAACCATTTGTAGGTTTCATGATGAATGGAGATGATGGCAAATATTTTTACTCTGGATTAAGAAAAAACTACACTATTTCATCCAAATGGATTTTTACTCCTAGCTTTGCTGCCGGCTATTATGATCGGGATAGCAGTAAAGATCTAGGTCATAACATTGAATTTAGAAGTCAGATTGAATTTTCACGAGATATAGGAAATCAAAATAGAATTGGCTTTAATTTAAACCATATTTCAAATGCAAGTATAGGCGACACTAATCCAGGCGTTGAAAGCGCAACTATTTCAATAATTCGACCTTTTTGATTATTTTTGTGATAATTGTTCTTTAATTTCTGTTAATGTATCTCTGATACTGATTAGAATTAAAAACATTCCACCTACAAGAACTGCATACAAAAATGAGATTACCAAGCCTCCAAGAAGTCCTAGTGCACCCCCAGCAGCAGCACCCCATATTGTTCCACCTATAAAAATAAATGCCATAATTATATAAACAATTATTTCAAGAGATTTAATTATAAAATTTTTCATTTTTTTAGTTCTCCCTTCCTAAAATTGATTTGATAAAAACTTTAGCATCAAATTCATTGAAGTCATTAATTTTTTCTCCATTTCCAATTCCTAAAATAGGTAATTTTGTTTTTTCAGCAATCGAAATTAAAGTCCCTCCTGATGCACTTGTATCAAACTTAGTTAGTATAATCCCTGAAATTTCAACGTATTTATTAAATTCCTTAACTTGTTTAAGTGCGTTTTGTCCAGTTGTGGCATCAATAGTTATTATTGCTTCATGAGGAAATTTTTCATCAATTTTTTTTAAAACTCTATTTATTTTTCCAAGTTGATCCATTAGATCATTTCGTGTATGCAATCTTCCTGCAGTATCAATTATAATTGCTCCATATTTTTCTAATCTTAAATCTTCGACTGATTTAAAAACAATACTTGCAGGATCAGACCCCTCCTCACCTTTTAAAATATCAGCATGAATATTTTTTGACCATTCTTCGAGTTGCTCAGAGGCTGCAGCACGAAATGTATCTGCAGCGACTAAAAGAACTTTTTTATTTTTTTGTATAAATTTATTGGCAATTTTAGCAATCGTAGTGGTTTTTCCAGATCCATTTACACCCATAACCAATAACACAAAAGGAGTCTCACTGTTTATATATTCTATTTTCTTTTCACAAGGAGTCAGAATTTCTAAAATTATCTCTTCAAGGGCAGTTTGAACATTTTCTGGTATAAAGTTTTCACCAAATCTTTTTAATTCTAACTTTTTTATGATTTTTTCTGCAGTATCAATATCTATATCTGATTTAATAAGCAGTTCTTCGAATTCATTTAATGTATCTTGATCAACCCTTCGGTTTAAAAAAATTTTTGAAACGCTTTCCTTAAAACCTCTAAGCAACTACTTTCCCTATCAATCCAAATTTATCTTTTCCAGTTACAACCATGTTTAGTATTTCTCCACTAGGATAATCTTTATCTAAAGACACTTTAGCAAACCCATCAGTCCTTGCCCTATTATCATTTTCAACTATCACAGTAATTTTTTTGTTTTTTAATTTTTCGAAATGTTCTGACAACTTCTTTTCTCCAAGATTTCTTAAGATTCTAGCTCTTTCTTTAATAATTTTTTTGTCTACTTGGGGCATTCTAGCTGCAGGTGTGCCGGTTCTTGGTGAGAAAGGAAAAACATGCAAAAAAGTCAAGTCACATTCGTCGACTAACTTGACTGTATTTAAAAACATAGCTTCTGTTTCAGTTGGAAATCCAGCAATTAAATCTGCTCCAAATACAGTTTCTGGTCTTACTAATTTTATTTGCTTAACGACATTTATTGCATCTTCTCTAGAGTGGCGACGTTTCATTCTTTTTAAGATCATGTTATCACCTGCTTGAAGAGATAAATGTATATGGGGTAAAATTCTTTTTTCATTTTTTAATAACTTTAAAATATCATTATCTATTTCAGCAACATCTAAGGAAGATAAACGTAATCGATTGAGATTAGGCACTGATTTCAATATAAGCGCAATTAATTCTGCTAGATTAGTTTTTTTATTTAGATCATCACCATAACTTGTGAGGTCCACACCAGTTAAAACAATTTCTTTATAAGTTTTTTTTACTAAAATTTTGATCTGGTTTACAACATCAAGTGGTTCTACACTTCTCGAATTGCCTCTTCCGTATGGGATGATGCAAAAAGTACATCTGTGATCACATCCATTTTGGATTTGCACAAATCCTCTAATTTTATTTTCAATTTTTTCTACTACTGGGGAAGATGCTTTTTTTTCTTCGAAAATATCACTAACTTTCGTTAAATTTTTATTAGATGAGAGAGATAGATATGTTGTTTCTTCTAATTTTTCTTTGTTACCTATAACTGAGTCGATCTCTTCCATTGCTTTGAACTCATCAGTGTGAATTTGTGCAGCACACCCAGTGAGAATAATTTTACTCTCTGGTTTATCTCTTTTTAATTTTCTTATTTCAGTTTTTAGGTCAGAAACAGTTTTATTAGTGACTGCACAGCTATTAATAAATATTTTATTTTTTAAATTATTATTTTTTGCAAACTTTCTAATTACTTCAGACTCATAGAAGTTAAGTCTGCATCCATAGGTTTTAATTTCTGGATCATTCATTTTCTAATTGACCTTTATTTTTTAAATAGAGTAAGTATGCCAGGCACTCATAAGCAATATAGCTTATGTGATAAATAATTGGAGTTTTAACTAAATTATATAGCCATCTATATTTTGGCAGCTTTTCCCAAACCATTAAGAATGCGTCAATTCCATTATATATTTGCCCATCTTTCAATACATGAAGTCTTCGAATTAACTCTTTTGGCTGTTTTTTAGTTTCATCCACAGCTGATTTATTATTTGTGACGTCTACCCAGCCAATTTTTTCCTCAAATTTTTTATAATGATTTATTTCAAACCTACAGATACTACAAGATTCATTATAGTAAACCTTGGTTAATGGATCATTGACACTTTCTCTCATATTTTAAATTCTCCTTCATAATCCAATTGCGTAGGTCCAGTCATAATAATATTTTTTTCTTCATTATAATGTATATCTAAATTTCCACCTGGCAATGTTACTAGGACTTTATTTTCACTAAGTCCAGATTCAACTGCAGCTACTACTGTTGCACAAGCAGCAGTTCCACATGCCTCTGTTTTTCCTGCTCCTCTTTCCCATACATTAAGTAAAATTTTATTATCATTAATAATCTTAGCAAAGCTTACATTTATTTTTTCTGGAAACAATTCATTACACTCGATTAGAGGCCCAAATTTATCAATATTGTAATCATTAATATCATTTACAAAAAAAATAGCATGGGGATTACCTATATTTAGGAAGAAGGGGTTAGTAATCAATTTTTCTCCAAGTTTGAAGGTAGGAATATCTTGCTTAACATCATGTGAAAGGGGAATTTCTTCCCAATGAAATTTGGGTTTTCCCATTTCAACACTAATAATATTATCTTCAAGTTTTTTACAACTTACTATCTTCTCGATAGTATTAATTTTAATTTCATTAGAATTTGTTTCAGTCATTAAATAATTTGCAACACACCTGGTACCATTTCCACAGGCACTAATTTCTTCTCCAGAAGAATTAAAAAACTTCATTAGATAAAGTTCATTTTGATCTGAATTTCGTATATATATGAGTTGATCGCAGCCAATACCCTGCTTTCTATCGCAAATCGTTTTTATTTGATTTTCACTAAGCTGAAATGGTTTATCTCTTTGATCAATGATTACGAAATCATTGCCTAACCCATTCATTTTAATAAAGTTAAAATTTGTCATATACTCCTTATAGTAAGCCCCTCTTAAATTTTCCAGAAAATAACTTACTAAATCGAGCTTGACAAATATGCCTACAAATAATAAAAAATTGCTGTTTTCCGCAAGAAAAAATTTTCTGCGGTGCCTTTTAGATAGGTGTCGACATCAGTCAGCGAGTTTCGCCCACTGATGCAATTGTTGCTGGAAACTTTGGAGATAAATTATGTTTAACAATCTTGCTGATAGATTTGATTCTATATTTAAAGCACTTAAAAAAACAGGCTCTATAGATGAAACTGCTTTAGATAATTCTATGCGTGATATCAGGCGAGCATTGTTAGAGGCTGATGTTTCACTTCCTGTAGTAAAGGATTTTATAGATCAGGTAAAAAAAGAAGCTCTAGGAAAAGAAGTTTTAAATTCAATAACTCCCGCGCAAATGATTATTAAAATAGTTAATGATGAATTGATTAAAATTCTTGGCTCAGAATCATCTGAACTTAATGTCAACGGAGTTTCTCCAATAACTTTTTTATTTGCAGGATTACAAGGCTCAGGCAAAACAACGACTGTAGCAAAAGTGGCTAGTCATTTAAAAAATAAACATAACAAAGATATTATGTTGGTGTCTCTAGATATTAATCGTCCCGCAGCATTTGATCAATTAAAGGTCCTTTCTGAAAAGATAAATGTATTTATTTTACCCAAAATTGAAGAACAACTTCCTATCGATATAGTTAAAAGATCTTTTGAGGCTGCTAAGCTTCAAGAAGTAGATTGCATTCTTTATGATACAGCTGGACGAACAAATGTTGATTCACAACTAATGAATGAATTATCAATTCTTGAAAAAGAAATTAATCCTCTTGAAACACTTCTTGTGCTTGATAGCCTTACAGGGCAGGAAGCTGTGAATGTAGCTAGCGATTTTTCTAAAACAATAAAACTAACTGGCTCTATATTAACTCGTATCGATGGTGACTCTAGAGGTGGTGCAGCACTTAGCATGAAATTTAAAACTGGTTGCCCAATAAAATTTATGGGAACAGGAGAGCTTATTGATGATTTGGAAATTTTTTATCCAGAGAGAATAGCTAATCGTATTCTTGGTATGGGAGATATTGTCACTCTTGTTGAGAAGGCGTCAGAAACGATAGAAGAAGAGAATGCTACGAAAATGGCTGAAAAGTTGCAAAAAGGGGAGTTTGATCTAGAGGATCTACTCTCTCAAATTCAACAGATGAAAAAAATGGGTGGTTTATCAAGTATTATGAAATTTGTTCCAGGATTAAAGAATTTAGAAAGCAAAGTTTCTGAAGGTAATCAATCTGAGGATTTAATTAAAAAGCAAGAAGCAATTATTTTTTCTATGACAAAGTATGAAAGACAAAAACCAAAAATTATTAATGGTTCAAGAAAAAAAAGAATTGCCGCAGGATCAGGTACAGTTGTATCCGATATTAATAAGATACTTAAGCAACACAGAAAAATGTCTGACATGATGAAAAAGATATCCAAAAAAGGAATGGGATCTCTAGATCCAAATATGCTTTCAGGGCAATTAGGTCAAAATATCCCAACTGATTTATTAAAAAAATAATTATAAAAAAAAGGAGAACAAAAATGGCATTAAAAATAAGGTTATCAAGAGCAGGTTCAAAAAAAAGACCTATCTATAGAGTTGTTGTTACTGACTCGAGAAATCCTAGAGATGGAAGATTTATTGAAAAGGTAGGTATCTATAACCCATTACTTAAGAAAGAAGATAAAAACAGAGTCCAGCTTGAAGTTGATAAAATCAAGGACTGGATGTCTAAAGGAGCAAAACCGTCAGATAGAATTGCTAGATTTTTAGGAGAAGCAGGAGTTATTCCAATGCCTGCTCAAAAAAATAATCCTCAAAAAGCATTGCCTAAGAAAAAAGCTCAAGAAAGATTAGCGGCAGCACAAGAAGCCAGTACTCCAGTAGCAGAAGCTCCAGCAGCAGAAGCTAAAGAAGAAGCTCCAGCAGCAGAAGCTAAAGAAGAAGCTCCAGCAGCAGAAGCTAAAGAAGAAGCTCCAGCAGCAGAGAAAAAGGACTAATTCATAAGATTATTCTTGAAAATGAGATGAATAAGAAAATTGTTATTGGCCAAGTTAAGTCTGCTTATGGTTTAAAAGGTCAATTCAGAATTCAAACTTATACTGAAGAGCCAAGTAATATTTTTAAATATGGTGCAGTATTAATTGGAGAAAAATATACAGGAGTTATTTTAAATAAACATAAATCAATTAAAAACGGATTCCTAGTTTCTTGTGAACAGATAAAAACTAGAACAGACGTAGAAAAAATCATAAAAAAAAATATTTATATTTTTTCAAACCAGCTACCAAAAATTAATAAAGAAAATGTCTATTATCATGATCTGATGGGTTTAACTGTTATTGATAAAAATAAAAATGTTATTGGGAAAGTTATCTCAGTTTCTAATTATGGGTCAAGTGATATAATTGAAGTAGATTTAAAAGAAAAAAAAGAAAAGATTTTAATCCCTTTTAATAAAAATTGTGTCGATGATTTTGATACGAAAAATTCTTTTATAAAAGTAAAAAATATTGAAGGCTATATGGAATGAAAAAAAATTTTAAAGTTAAAGTTATAACGATATTTCCTGATGTATTTCCGGGAATCTTAAAAATTGGAGTTATAGGAAAAGCCTTGAAGAGTAAAATTTGGTCTTTAAAAATGATAAATCCACGAGATTTTTCTAAGGGTGTTCACAAAAGTGTTGATGATACAACTGCTGGAGGTGGTCCAGGTATGATTTTAAAATCTGATATACTAGGTAAAGCGATAAATAATGCTTACAAAAATATAAAAGACCGAAAAAAATTTCCGCTTATATATTTAACTCCTAGAGGAAAACAACTTACCCAAAATAAAATTAGTCAGCTTTCAAAGAAAGATGGAATGATTTTACTTTGTGGTCGCTATGAAGGTATTGATCAACGTGTATCGGATTATTATAAAATTGAAGAATATAGTATTGGTGATTTTATTCTTGCTGGAGGTGAAATTGCTGCTCAGGCATTAATAGAGTCAACAGTAAGATTACTTCCTGGAACTTTAGGCCATAAAAATTCTTCTACAGAAGAAAGCTTTAATAACGATTTGTTAGAATTTCCCCAATATACAAGGCCTAAAATTTGGAATAACCTTGAAATTCCTAAAGTTTTAACGAGTGGGGATCATAAGAAAATAGCTCTTTGGAGGAAAGATATGGCTGAGAAACTAACAAAAAAAATTAGGCCGGATTTATGGAAAAAATACAAAAAAAACAAGACAATAAAGAAATAAAGTATTAAAAGACGTGGCGAGGCAAACCATGAATATTATTGAACAATTTGAGAGAGAACAGATCAAGTCGCTAGTAAAAGGCAAGAAAATTCCACAATTTCATCCTGGAGATACTGTTCGCGTAAATGTTAAAGTGCGTGAGGGGACTAGGGAGAGAGTTCAAGGATTTGAAGGTGTTTGTATTGCTAAGAAGAATAGAGGATTAAGTTCATCTTTCACAGTTAGAAAGATCTCTTTTGGGGAAGGCGTAGAAAGAGTTTTTCCAATTTTTAGTCCTACCATTGATTCAATTTCTGTTATTCGTACAGGTCAAGTTAGAAGAGCAAAGCTTTACTACCTCAGAGATCTAACAGGTAAAAAGGCAAGGATCGTTGAAAGAATTCGAAAAAAGCAACCTGATCTTGCAAGTTTATATATTGATGAGAATGAAGAAGTTATTGAAGAGGAATATCTTCAAGAGGATGCAGAAAACTCTGAAGAGTTAAAAAGTCAAGAGAGTGTTTCAGAAGAGCCTGTAACAGATGAATCAAACAAAGAAGCATCTTCGGCTGAAACTGGTGACACCGAATCAAAAGATGACACTCCTGAAGAGCCTAAAGAATAAATATTTTCTTCTTCTTCTAAATCAATTTTTTAACATTGCTTAATTTATGAGTAACCCAAAAACTTTATATGATAAAATATGGAATGACCATGTAGTCACCAATAATGATGATGGTACTTCTGTAATTTACATTGATAGACATTTAGTTCATGAAGTCACAAGTCCTCAAGCATTTGAAGGTTTGAAGATTGCTGGGAGGTCTGTAAGGCAACCTCAGTTCACATTAGCTACAGCAGATCATAATATTCCAACTACAGATCGAGATAAGGGTATTGCTGATCCAGAGTCAAAATTGCAAGTTGAAACATTAGAAAAAAATTGTGCAGATCATGGAATTACTTATCTTTCCATGAATGATAATAGACAAGGAATTGTTCATATCATTGGTCCTGAACAAGGGTTTACACAACCAGGAATGACTATTGTTTGTGGTGACAGCCATACTTCGACTCACGGGGCTTTTGGTGCATTAGCTTGGGGCATAGGAACATCTGAGGTAGAACATGTTTTAGCCACTCAAACCTTAATTCAAACCAAAGCAAAAAATATGAGAATTGATATTCAGGGTGATTTACCAATAGGAGTAACTGCAAAAGATATTGTGTTAAAGATTATTCAAACAATTGGGACTGCGGGTGGTACGGGGTATGTTATTGAATATACTGGAAATGTAATAAAAGCTCTTTCCATGGAAGGAAGAATGACTGTTTGCAATATGTCTATTGAAGCTGGGGCAAGAGCTGGGTTAATTAGCCCTGATGAAAAAACTGCTGAATATATAAAGGGTAGGCCATTAGCACCTAGCGATGATTATTATGAAAAAGCTGTTCAATATTGGATGTCTTTAGCTTCTGATAAGGATGCCCAATATGATAAAACTATCTCAATTAATGCTAAAGATATTATTCCTCAAGTTACTTGGGGAACTAGCCCTGAAGATGTTGTATCAATTGATGGTTCAGTTCCAAATCCTCATGATGAAAATGATACAGAAAAAAAGAAGTCTATGATTCGTGCGCTTGAATATATGGGTTTAGAACCAAATACTCAAATGAAAGACATAAAAGTTGATAAGGTTTTTATCGGATCATGTACAAATGGTAGAATTGAAGATTTAAGAGCAGTTTCTAAAATTGCTAACGGTAAAAAAGTAGCTGGTCACGTTAACGCGATTATTGTCCCTGGTTCTGGATTGGTAAAGGAACAAGCCGAGAAGGAAGGTCTTGATAAGATATTTATAGAGTCTGGATTTGAATGGCGTGATCCAGGGTGTTCTATGTGTCTTGCTATGAACGCCGATAAACTTCAGCCACAAGAAAGATGTGCTTCGACTTCTAACAGGAATTTTGAAGGTAGACAAGGTAGAGGTGGAAGAACACATTTAATGAGTCCAGCAATGGCAGCTGCCGCAGCAATTAATGGTAAACTTTCAGATTGTAGAGATTTTTAATGGAAAAATTCAAAAAAATAAAAAGCAATGCTATCCCGTTACCGATGGTTAACATTGATACTGATATGATAATACCAAAACAGTTTTTAAAGACGATAAAAAGAACTGGATTAGGTAAGAGTTTATTTTATGAACTACGATATGATGAGAATGATAAAAAGATTTCTAATTTTGTTTTAAATCAAGATCAGTATAAAGATTCTCAAATTTTAATTACTGGAAAGAATTTTGGATGTGGATCGTCGAGGGAGCATGCTCCATGGTCAATAGCAGATTATGGTATTAAATGTATAGTTGCTTCAAGTTATGCTGATATTTTTTACAACAATTGTTTCAAAAATGGGATATTGCCAATAATACTTCCTGAAGATCAGGTTCAACAATTATTACAAGCGGCTGAAGAAAGTCTAAATTTTGAGGTAGATTTAGAAAATCAGAAAATTTCATATATTTTAAATAATGAAGCTAAAAGCTTAAAGTTTGATATAGACCCTGCCAAAAAGGCTTGTTTAATTGAAGGAATTGATGACATTGGATTGACACTTAACAAGGTAAGCCATATTTCTGATTTTGAAAATAAACAAAAATCAATGAATCCATGGCTTTATAGCCGAAAGTTAACATGACCAAGTCTTATAAATTATTAGTGTTACCTGGTGATGGAATAGGTCCAGAGGTAATGAGTGAAGTACTTAAGGTAGCAAGTTGCATTGAAGATCTCTCCTCAGTAAATTTTGAAATTGAGCAAGACGAAATTGGAGGAGCTGCATATGATAAATATGGAACTCCGCTTTCTGACGAGACCTTAAAGAAAGCTATGAACAGTCATGCTGTTTTATTAGGTGCTGTTGGTGGAAGCAAATGGGATAATTTAGATTTCTCCCTAAAACCTGAAC
>CACPJE010000008.1 GCA_902634045.1 uncultured Pelagibacteraceae bacterium | reverse complement strand
TGTATTTTTGTTATTTATTATTATTTTTGAAATTATTTCAAATTGTATATTTCCTTCAGAAATTAATTTTGGCTCACACCATATAAATATTATATTTGAAAAATCCTTAATAAGCTCTGAGTGATCAAAATCTCCACTTAGAAAAGAGTCTAGAGATAAATCATCGAAATAACTATCATTC
Source organism: uncultured Pelagibacteraceae bacterium (assembly GCA_902634045.1). Classification (GTDB taxonomy): domain Bacteria; phylum Pseudomonadota; class Alphaproteobacteria; order Pelagibacterales; family AG-422-B15; genus CACPJE01. The sequence goes on along the minus strand of CACPJE010000008.1, from coordinate 30,073 downwards.
AGTGTATTGATATATAAATTTAAATTATTTTCTGTATTTTGAGTCTCTGACCATTTAGTGTTCCATATATTATTTAAAATAAAAAAACTTTCTTTTTGATCAAAATTGATAAAGACTTTCATTTCTTTAGATTTAACTTCTGAAAAAATAAAAGATCTTGATGTATAGTACTCTCGAACTTTGTAAGGATTGAAGTTTATATTAAATACACCTCTATAAAAATCTTCAGTTATGACTTCATCAATAAACTCAATACTTTCAACTAAATAAGAAAAGCTTTCTTTATTAATATTTTTTTTAAAAATCTGATAATCATTTGGAGAGAGTAATTTTTCAGACAATTCAATTATTGCTTTAGTTTGAGCTTCTTCAATTGCCAGATTTCTAATATCCCTATCTGTGTCAAAATCTAGTTTGATCTCTATGTTCTCTACTGTGAAATAAGAATCAGCTAAAATATTTCCAATTAGTAAAATATACACAGAAAAAAATAATATTATTTTCAATAACTTAGTAATTCTATGATTAATCATGTATAAAGCCAGTAAATGAAAAAATTGTCATATTCAGGTTCAGGGGTAAGTATAAATAAAGGTAACCAGTTTGTATCTCAAATTAAAAAATTTATAAAAAAAGATAAATATTTAAAAAAATCAAATATTGGTGGATTTTCAGGTCAATTTGTACTTGATCCAAAAATAAAAAAACCAATTCTTGTTGGAGCGACTGATGGGGTTGGAACAAAAATAGAAATAGCTAATATGATGAATAACCATAGGACTATAGGAATTGATTTAGTCGCTATGTGCGTTAATGATCTAATCGTTGATCAGGCAAAACCTCTTTTTTTTCTTGATTATATATCAACGGGAAGACTTGATTTGAAAAAAGGATCTCAAATTATAAAAGGCATCATAGAAGGCTGCAAACAATCAAACTGCTCTCTCTTAGGTGGCGAAACTGCTGAACACCCAGGGATTGAATCAAATGATAGATATGATCTTGCAGGTTTTTGTGTAGGGGTAAAAAGTGGTTTAAAAAATTTTAACTCTAGATTGAAACAAAATGATATCATTATAGGAATTAAGTCTTCAGGATTACATTCAAATGGGTTTTCACTAATAAGGCAAATAATTAAAGAAAAAAAAGTTAAACTCAATAAAAAAATAGATAAAAGTAAGACTATTGGACAACTTTTATTAGAGCCAACAAAAATTTATGTTAGTCCTATACTTGAATTATTTTCAAAGAAATTAATTAAATCATGTGCACATATAACTGGTGGCGGGATAACAGATAATTTACCAAGAACCTTAACAGAAAATATAAAAGCTGAAATTTATTTAAGTAACTTTAATATACCTAAAATATTTAAGTGGATTCAAAGTCATGGAATAACGCAATCTGAAATGTTAAGGACTTTTAACTGTGGTTATGGAATGCTAGTAATGCTTGAGAAATCTAAAATTAATAAATTTGAAAAAATTATGAAGAAACATAAATTAGATTATGATAAAATTGGAATACTTCTAAATTGCAAAAAAACAGAAAAAAAAATCAAGTATACTGGTAAAATCAACTTTGATGATTAAGTATCCAATTGGAATATTCATATCAGGACGAGGTTCAAATCTAAAGTCTATTATTAATGCAAGTAAAGATGCTAATTTTCCTGGCAATATTGTCTTAGTATTTTCTGATAACCCCAATTCAAAAGGTATGAAAATAGCTCTTGAAAGCAATATTGATACATTTTCTATAGATATTAATAATTTTAAAGATGCCAATAGTTTTGAAGAAGAAATATTAAGATTAATTAAGCCTTATAATCTTGAACTAATATGTTTAGCTGGATATATGAAAATATTATCAAAAAAGTTTATTGATAAATTTTCTGGAAAGATAATAAATATTCATCCTTCTTTGCTTCCCAAATATAAAGGACTTAATACCCATCGTCGTGTAATAGAAAATATGGATACTATTTCTGGATGTACTGTCCATTATGTAAATGAAAATTTAGATGATGGAGAAATTATTCTTCAAAGAGAAATAAGCATTGATGCAGATGATACGGAAAATACTCTTGCAGATAAAATCTTAAAAGAAGAACATATAATATATCCTGAGGCTATTAGGTTAGTGCTTAAGAAATAATATCATCTTCTGAAAAAAAATGTTTAATTTCAATCGCGGCATTTTCAGAGCTATCTGAACCATGAACAGAGTTTTTCTCTAAAGAGAGAGCAAATTTTTTTCTGATTGTGCCCTCGTCAGCTTCATCGGGATTAGTCGCTCCCATTATCTCTCTATTTCTTTGAATTGCATTGTCACCCTCAAGTACCTGAACTACAATGGGTCCTGAACACATAAAATCACATAAGCTCTGAAAAAATGGTTTATCAGCATGCACGCCATAAAATGTAGCAGCTTTTTCTTGATTAAGCTGAATTCTCTTTGAAGCTACTATTCTTAAACCTGCAGCTTCAAGCATAGCAGTAATTTCACCAATTTTATTTCTTTCTACTGCATCGGGCTTAATAATTGAAAAAGTTCTCTCTATGGACATACCTTATTTTCCTTCATAATATTTGTATACCAACCGATTCAATAGCTTAACCCCAAATGCTGTTGCGCCTTTTGGAGAAGTTGGCATTGGTTTTTTTGTCCAAGTTGTACCAGCAATATCAAGATGAGCCCAAGGAACTTTATTAACAAAGCGTTGGAGAAATTGTGCCGCAGTAATTGATCCTGGTCCTCTTCCATTTGTTATATTCTGCATATCTGCTATAGGAGAATTGAGCATTTTATCGTAACGATCATTTAGAGGAAGTCTCCATAATTTCTCGTCTTCAATCTCTCCTGCGTCCGACAGTTGCTTACTTAATTTATCATTGTTAGAAAATAAACCTGCATATTCATCACCGAGGGCAACAATTATAGCTCCAGTTAATGTGGCAAGATCAATCATAAATTCTGGCTTGTATTGTTCTTGCGTATACCAAAGTGCATCAGCTAAAACTAGCCTACCTTCAGCATCAGTATTTAAAACCTCTATTGTTTGTCCAGAGTACGATTTAACAACATCACTTGGTCTTTGAGCTTTGCTTCCAATATGATTTTCAACTAGTCCGACAACGCCAATTGCATTAACTTTTGCTTTCCTCCCAGCAAGAGCTTTCATTAAACCAATGACAACAGCAGATCCACCCATATCGTATTTCATTTCTTCCATACCATTTGCAGGTTTTAACGAAACTCCTCCAGTATCGAATGAGACACCTTTGCCTATAAAAGCTATTGGTTTCTTTTTTTTATTTTTTGAACCATTCCATTTCATTATTACTAATTGTGACTCATGAATACTTCCCTGACCTACTCCTAAAAGGGAGCCCATTCCAAGCTTCTTCATTTCCTTTTCACCTAAAATTTTAACTTCCACACCTAATGATTCTAATGCTTTTGCATTATCAGCGATTTTTGGAGGTGTCATAAAATTTGGAGGCTCAGTTACAAGATCTCGAGTTAATTTTACACCTTCCGCAATTGCTTCTATTTTCACTGAGTTCTTTAAGATTCTATTACACTGAGCTGAGTTAATTTTTATTTTATGTTTTTTCTTATTTTTTTGATTTTTTTTAGTATGATATTTATTAAATTCATAAGATGATAATTTTATACCCAAAGCCATCTCCCCAATTGAACTGATAAAGCTAACCTTTGATGAAGAAATTCCATCAGGGTAAATAATAGCTTTGTCCTCCTTATAAAATTTAATTATAGTCTGCAGATGACCACCAAGTATTTGGAAATCTCTTACTGAATAATCTTTAAATTTCTTGAGTTTAAAAACATATAGTTTTGCAAGGTTAAGTTTTTCCGGCTGATGTATGACGATATAATCAAAATTCTTAGAGCTCCTATTTTGAAATGATTCATCTCCTTTGATTATGTTAGAAATGTGCTTTTTTGACAGCTGATCTAGCTTTTTTCCAAAGCCAATTAAACGACAGTTTTGGTCACAAAAAATTACTCCTGTGTAACCTTTTTCTTGTCGAAGATTGTTAAATTGAATTTCCATAGTATTATGTACCTTTATCAAAATATTGATATAACTGAGCAAATGTCAAGATTGACAATATACGTAATTAAAGAAATTTCATCAAGCTTTCTATTTAGTGTTATCTTGATGACAGGCATATTGTGGATAGGTCAAAGCCTTAGGCATTTAGATTTATTAACAGCAGAAAATGTATCCGTATCTGCCTATTTTTCTTATATATTTTTACTTTTACCAAAAATTTTTCAACTCACAACCCCAATAGCGTTATTTGTTTCAATATTGTTCTCATTAAATAGATTAAGGAGTGACAGTGAGTTGGTAATATTATGGGCTGCAGGAAAATCGAATAGAAATATTTTAATAAAGCCTATTCTTATTTTTACATCATTAATTTTCATCTTTCTTGTTACATTAAGTCTTTATATCACACCCTATTCTTTAAATGAAATTAGACATAAGATAATTGATATAAGATCCTCAGGAATTCATTCAGGAATTTTAAAAGAGAAAAAATTTATTTCTCCAGTTGATACATTAACAATATTTATGCAAGAAATTGAAGGCAATGAGATATCAGGCTTATTAATTCATGACCTTAAAGATACTAATAATCCTAATACCTATATCGCTGAGAGTGGAAAACTTATAGTAGATAAAAATAGTAGTTTCTTAAGATTATATAATGGAAATATTCAAATTTTAGATGAAGAATCAAAAAAGATTTCAGAGATATCTTTTGAAAGTTATGATTTAAATCTTTCTCCTTATTCAAAAAAAGAAATTGCACATCTCTATGCTGATGAATTGAAAACATCTGAAATAATAAAAAAAATTAAAAATAATAGTTACGATAAAGAACAGTTTGCAGAAATAAATAACAGACTAATAAACCCTATTTACATTTTCTGTCTTTCTTTGCTTACACTAATCATCTTTAAACTTTCAAGAAGACCTGATCAAAGCTGGGTAATTCCTATCATCTCTGTTTCGATATTGGGATTTGGAATTAAAATTATAGAAGTTGGAATGGCAAATTTTTTGATAAAAGATAATTCATTTTATCTATTGAACTATTTTATTCCCTTTGGAATCATAGCGTTAATTTTATTTTTCTTATATCAAGAAGGTAATCAAACAAGAAATCAAAGAAATGTTATCTAAAATTAATTTATATCTCTTTAGAAGTTTTTTTATTTCATTTTTAATAACCTTTATTGTATTTGCAATTTTAATATTTATTGGTGACTTCATAGAACAATTTAGAAAATCAACTAATAAAGAAGTGCCCTTGAAAGCTATAGTTCAGTTAAGTTCTTATAATTTTCTTAGCTTAACTATGTTCACTTTACCAGTTGTTTCTTTTTTTTCCTCTTTATTTGCTTTTTTATACCTAATAAAAAATTCAGAATTAATTGTAGTTGCTTCTTCAGGTGTGCCTATTAGAAATATATTGGTTGCACCAATTATTCTCTATATTTTGATTGGTTCATTTTTCATCACAACTTTAAACCCTCTGATGTCAGTTTTTGAAGATAAGTACAGTGAGCTAGAATATGAATATATAAATAAAGTAGATAAATTTGCATCAATAACTAAAAATGGAATTTGGTTAAAACAATTTAATGTAGAAACTGGTTTATCAAGTGTACTGTTTGCTAAAGATATTAAAGATGAAGGAGAGAGTCTCTCAGATTTTATGATCCTTGAATATGATAAAAATGGAGCATTCCAAGGAAGGCTTGATGGAGGTTCAGCTAAACTTATTAAAGACTACTGGGAGATGAAAAATGTTCATGTATCTCCAAAATTTAACGAGTCTTATTTTAAAGAAGATCTTAAATATCATACAAATATCAAAATTGAAGATATTTCAGATAGTTTATCGTCACCGTTAAGCATATCATTTTGGAGATTGGGTAGATTTATTGAATTCTTAGAAAACTTGGGTTATTCAGCGGTAGATTTTAAATTACACTACTACAATTTATTTTTTCTTCCTCTTTTTATGTCGAGTTTATTGATATTATCAGCTAGCATTACAAATACTCTAAAACAGAATGATAAATTTTTTATAACTTTCATAGTATCTCTGATTTTAATTTTTTTAATATACTTTATTTCAAATTTATTTGATGCATTGGGCTCCTCTTCTCAAATTAGCCCTTTTATAGCTAAAGGTTGCATGCCATTTATTGTAATATCTTTATCTATATTAATTTTTAGATATCCCAAAATAATTGGAAGATAGCCCATGTACGCTTTACTTAAAACAAAAAATTTTTATTTTGTAATTTACATATTCCTTAGCATATTAATTTTAATTAATAATAATTTACAAGCAGATCAGGAATTTAGAATTATTTCTGATGAATTTAATTTTGATAAAGAGGATGACACAATTAATGCAGAAGGAAATGTATTAATTATAGGGGAAAAAATATCTACAAAAGCTGACGAGATTACCTATATAAAAAATGAAGGAATAATAGAAGCTGCAGGTGATATTGTTCTTAATGATGAATTTGGAAATAATTATTTTTTAGATGAAATGATCATGAAAGATGATTTTTCTTTCTTAAGTGCAGAAAAAGTAAAAATAAGATTAAAAGATCAATCAAGAATGGTAGGTAATAAACTTATCAAAAAAGACGAATTAAATATTATGTCTAATATTGAATATACGCCCTGCCTTAAAGAAAATTATTTAATTAAAAATTGTCCTGGCTGGAAACTCAAAGCAAATAAAGCTTATCACAATTTAGAAACAAAAACAGTTCACTATGATCATGCTAGATTACATATTTTTAATATCCCTATTCTTTATTTGCCTTATTTTGCTCATCCAGATCCAAGTGTAAACAAACGAACTGGATTCCTGATGCCAACTATTCAAACTGATGGTCAGCTTGGAGATACTATTTCATTGCCATTTTTTTATAACATATCTGGAAATCGTGATATCACAATTACACCGAATATCCAAAGTAATGCAAATAATTTCTACGAGGTGGATTATCGTCATATAAATCATATTGGATCTTTAGAAATTAACGCAAGTATAGATGATAATAACGATAAGCTTGGAACAAGAAATCACTTATTTGCTGATGCAGTAATAAATAATGAATATGGAGACTTAAAAACTTACGTTCAAACAAGCAACAATGATACTTATATGCGTAAGATGAAACTAAATGATGCAACCGTATATAAATCAGGAATTCATTTTGAAAGATCCGTTGAAAATACAAATTTTTTAATAGAAGCAAATGCTTATAAACATCTAACTAGCCAAAATTCTGAACAATGGGAGTATTTATATCCTCAAATAAACTACGATATTAACAATATTGCAGATAAAGACTATGGTGGCAATGTTTCTCTCCGCAATACATTTAGAAATTGGAAGCATTTAGATAACTCTTACTCATACGAAGCTTCTTCACAATTAAATTGGACAAAAAATGAAATACATCAAAAAACTGGATTCATTTTCAATAATGAATTTAATTTTAGAGTTGTTTCTTCATCTACTGATAACAAGTTAGGTGCTGAAGATGATTCGACTATATCCTTCTTTCCACAGATCGGGACAAAAATTTCATTTCCATTAATGAGAGTTAATAATGTATCTTCACAAACATTAACGCCTATTGTAATGCCAATTTTAGCTCCATATAATAATAGTACAAACGCTCAAACAATCTCTAACTCTAATATCTTTTCTTTAAATAGAGCTACTGGCTTAAATCAATGGGAAAGTGGACCTAGACTAAACTATGGAATGGAATGGTTTTTAGATTTAAAAGATAGCATCGATATTAAACTTACTATAGCACAATCTGCAAAGATAAATAAACGCAAAGAAGATTCTTCAGAAGAAGTTTCAGATTACATGGTATCCTCAAGGATAATATTTGATTCAAATAAGTATATTGATAATACCATGATATTAGATAGGCAAAATAAAGATATTAAAGGATCAAGCATTAATACTTTTTTTGAGTATGATAAATTTAGATTTGCAATAGATTATGATTATATATCTGAAAAATATGATTCAGGATCAGAACAAATTAGAATTGGTGGAAATATATTATTGGAAAAAGACTTTTCTCTGAATTTTACAGGAACAAGAAATCTAAACACTAATAACAACATTGGCTACCAGTATGGACTTCTTTATGAAAATGAATGCTTGGGAGTGGATTTAAATTATTATAGAGATTTAACAAAAGATAGAGATATTTCTGAAAGTGATGGACTAAGTTTAACTTTAGTTTTGAAGCCTTTTGGATCAACAAAGAGTTATGGAAAGAAAAAACTATTTGGACCTGAAACTTAAAATTATGAAAATACTTATAATACTAAATATATTTTTTTTATTGGTATCAAATGTCAATGCGACTGAAGATAAAAATAAGATTGCTATCTTAGTAAACGATAATGTTATTACAAACTATGATATAGAGCAAAGAATTAAAATGTTTGCAATACTAAATCAGATTAATATCACACCTGAAAATTCGAATTCCATAACTAATAACATAGTAAATGAACTTATAGATAATCTTTTGAAAATTGAAAAAATAAATGAGTATAACATCAGCGTAAAAAACTCAGATATTGAAAGACTTGAGAATCAATATTTTAAAAAAATAGGTATAAGCAAAGAAAAAATTTTTGAGTTGATGAAGTTTAATCGTGTCGATACAGATCAATTTTATCAGATGTTGTATAATGACATAGCCTGGCAAACATTAATAAGTAAGCTTTATTATAGAATAACTTCAGTTTCAGATGAAGAAATAGAAGAGCTATTGAATCAAGATCCTCAGATCTCTAGAGAAATGGCTGAACAAATTATTATGGATAGGCAACTTGGATTAAAAAGTAGCAAAATGCTTCGAGATTTAAGAGATGAAGCAACTATCGAATATAAATAATAATGAAACCAAAAAAGTCACTTGGACAAAATTTCATTCATGATGAAAATTTTCTTAATAAATTAAATGGTGAGATTAAATCTGGAACTAAAACAAATATAATTGAAATTGGCCCAGGTAAAGGTGCTTTAACAAAATACCTTATTAAAAAGAAGTACAGGAAAATAATATTAATTGAAAAAGATAATAGTCTTATTAAATATCTAGAAGAATTTAAAGAAGAGAATGTCATTATTATTAATGCCGATGCTCTCAGCTTTGATTTACTTGGATTGAATATAGCAAATGATGGGGTAATCGTAGGAAATCTTCCTTTTAATATATCAAGTCAATTACTGCTTCAGTGGACAAAATTTAAATACTGGCCTCCATTTTATAATAAAATGTATTTAATGTTTCAAAGAGAGCTCGGTGAAAGAATAATTGCTAAAGAAAATTCTAAAGCCTATGGAAGAATTTCAGTATTGTGTCAATCAAGATTTAGTATAAAAAAATTGCTTCTCGCTCCTGCTGGAATATTTAGTCCAAAGCCTAAAGTAGACGGTATTGTTTTAGAATTTTCTCCAATAAACAAATATAAACAGATTAATATAAAAAAACTTGAAACTATTTTAAGAAAGGCTTTTCTTCACAGAAGAAAAAAGATTAAATCAAGTCTTAAAGATTACATAGAAGTACTAACCAAGAATAATTTTGACTTAGATAAAAGAGCTGAAAATCTTTCTGTTAATGATTACTGTCGTATATCAGTATTAATAAAATAAATAATATTATTTAATTTCGTTCATTTTGAATAATCTTTATAATTTCATTTGTGCAATTTTCTAAATTTTCATTTAAAACGATATACTGATATTCATTTTTATGACTAACCTCTGTCTCATACTCAGACATTCTTCTGTCTAAGATTTCAGTGTTATCTCCAGATTCCTTTTGTCTGGTTAAAAGTCTTTCTTTGATGATTTCTTTAGATGGAGGCATAATAAAAATAGTTATTATTCTTTCATAAGTTGAATTGATAATTTGCTGAGCTCCTTGCCAATCTATATCAAATAAAACATCGTTACCTTTACTTAAATAGTCATTAATATAACTGCGTGGTGAACCATAATAGTTATTAAAAACTTTTGCATGTTCTAAAAGCTCATTGTTACCTAGCATTCGTTTAAACTCATTTGAATCTATAAAATAATAATCTTTTCCGTCAATTTCATTATCTCTCGCTGGCCTAGTTGTAACAGAAATTGAAAGTTTGATATTTGAGTCTAACTTTAATAAATTTTTACAAACTGAGGTTTTACCAGCTCCAGATGGAGATGATATAATAATTATTAGAGGTTTTTTATTATTATCCATTAAATTTTGAAAATATAAGGGATACATTTGTACCTCCAAATCCAAATGAATTAGACAAAACATTATTTACGCTTAATTCCATTGGCTCTTTTCTAAGAAAATTTATCTTTGATGAAGGTAAAGGGGAATCTAAATTAATTGTATAGGGTAGAATATTTTGATTTATAGCTTTTATTGAATAAATAGCTTCTACTGCTCCAGCAGCTCCTAATAGGTGACCTACTTGAGATTTAGTAGATGAAACATTTATTTTTTTTGGATTATTATTAAAAACTCTATCTATTGCCAATGCCTCTACTTTATCTCCTGCTGGCGTAGAAGTGCCATGTGCATTTATATAATCTATTTCATCAAACAACATTTTTGAATCATTCAGACAGTTAACCATAGCTCTGAATGCCCCCTCACCAGACGGATCTGGTAGAGTATAGTGAAAGGCATCTGAAGACATGCCATATCCTTTGATTTCACATAAAATATTTGCATTTCTTTTTTTTGCATGCTCTAGCTCTTCTAAGATAATTGTTCCCGCACCCTCAGACATCACAAATCCATCTCTATCTTCATCAAATGGTCTTGATGATTTTTTAGGGTGATCATTAAACTTGCTACTTAAAGCTCTGCAAGCTGTAAAACCTTCTATTGATATTGGACAAATGGTTGCTTCAGTTCCTCCTGTTACCATAACATCTGCTTGTCCATGTTGAATTAATCTAAGTGATTCCCCAATAGCATGAGCCCCTGATGCACAGGCAGAAACGGTTGAGTAGCTAGGCCCCTTTAAATTATATTTTATTGAAATGTATCCTGATGGCATATTGATAATTCTTCCAGTAATAAAAAAAGGACTAATTTTTTTTCCTTTTGAAAAATCTAATGAAGTTTGCTCTATTCCTGGTAAGCCTCCCATTCCTGAACCAATAATACAACCTGATCTATGTGATAAATCATCTTTTAGTTCGGATAGGTTAGCATTTTTAAAAGCTTCATCAGTAGATGCTAGAGAATATTTAATGAAATCATCAATTTTTTTTATTTCTTTTTTTTCAATCCAGTTCTCTGCATTAAATGTCCCGTTTGATCCATCTCCAAGGGGAACTTCACATGCAACTTTACATTTATAATCTCCGGCATTAAACCTTGTAATTTTGCTAGCACCTGAAACTCCTTGGATAAGTTTTCTCCAATTATAATCAACTCCACAACCTAGTGGAGTCACCATCCCTGCTCCGGTAACTACAACTCTTCTCACTTAGATTAAAAACTATTGCCTTTATTATTTAGACTCTAGATGTGATATTGCATCACCAACAGTAAGTATAGTCTCAGCTTTCTCATCTGGAATTTCTACATCAAAAGCTTCTTCAAATGCCATCACTAATTCAACTGTATCAAGACTATCAGCGCCTAAGTCATCAATAAATTTTGCATCTTCTGTAATTCTCTCCATATCATCAATGCCAAGGTGCTCGGCTATAATTTTTTTAACTTTTTCCGCTACTTCGCTCATAAAGACTCCTATTATTTAATTCTAGACATTTTTTCTAATATGTAAAACATCACATTGTCAAGCCACCATTAACATGTATGACTTGTCCTGTAATATACGATGATTCTTCTGAAGCAAGAAAGAAAACAGCATTTGAAATATCTTTAGGGTCTCCTATTCTTCCACAGGGTATATTCTTGGCCATACTTTCCAACTTACCCTGCTCTATGCTATCTAAGATAGTTGTATTAATAAAGCCAGGTGAGATACAGTTAATGGTCACATTTCTTGAAGCTACCTCACTAGCTAATGACCTGGAAAATCCCTCTATTGCAGATTTAGAAGCAACATAGTTTGTCTGTCCAGGGTTTCCAATTTTTGCAGCATCAGAAGAAATATTAATAACTCTTCCCCATCTTTTTTTTACCATTCCTTTTATAGTAAGTTTTGTTATCAGGAAATTAGCATATAAATTAATATCTATAACTTTTTTCCAATCCTCTTCGGTTATTCTAAGGAATAAATTATCCTTTGTTATTCCAGCATTATTAATAAGAATGTCAGTATTTCCATAATATTCTTCTGCGTTTTTTACTAAATTACTAATCTCTTTTTCATTTGATAAATCGCATCCAAAGATTTCTAAATTTTTAGAATAATTAGACTTAATTGACAGAAGCTTTTCCTTGTTACTTCCTGTAACAAATAAATTATATTTATCTCCATAAAATTTTTCTATTAAAGAGGCGCCTATTCCTCCAGTAGCTCCAGTGATTAAAACATTTTTCATAGATCAGAACCTATTAATTTGATTTTCTCTAAATCCTCTACAGAAGCAATAGATATTGATTTCACTGTCTTATTAATTCTTTTTATTAAATTCGTCAAAACATTACCTGGACCAATTTCTATGAAACAATCTACACCATCTCGAATCATATTATTAATACTTTCTCTCCATCTCACTTTGCTTACAATTTGTCTTACAAGAAGATCCTTAATTGTTTTATCATCGCATATTTCAGCAGTAACGTTAGAGTATAAAGGAAAAACAAAATTATTGAATGTTTGATTAATCATTTCACTTTCTAGTTTTATAGAAGCATTTTTAATTAACTCACAATGAAAAGGTGCACTTACAGGAAGTTTAATTGCTCTTTTAATCTTAAAATCTTTATAATTTTTACATATAAAATCAATAGCTTCCATTTCTCCACTTAATACAACCTGACCATCAGCATTGTCGTTGGCGACAAAAACTTTTCCATACTTCTTTATCTCTGGTAAAATATCTTCAGTTTCATTAATTGTTTTTCCTATTATTGCTACCATCCCTCCAGTTCCTATAGGCATACTTTTTTGCATAGCTTTAGATCTTATGTCTAAAAGTTTAATAGAATCTTGTATAGATATAGATTCGTTAACAACTAATGCACTATACTCTCCTAACGAATGCCCTGCCACACAATGAATTGAATTTTTACTGATTAACCCTTCACTTACGATTGTGTTATAGATGGCCATACTAGTAGCCATTATAGATGGTTGAGAGTTAATAGTATTAGATAAGTCATTCTCTGAACCTGAAAAAATAATATTACTTAAAGGACGATTAAGCGTGCTGTCCAATTTAAAAAAAACATCTCTAGCTACAGGAAATGAGCTATAAAAATCCTTTCCCATTCCAATAAATTGTGAGCCTTGGCCAGGAAAAATTAGTGATATTTTCATTCTAAAAGAATACTTGCTTTAAATTAAATAATAGAATATTTATTCCTTTTTTAACAACAAATACACTTATTAATTATGGCTCTTTTTGAACACGTATTTATGCTTAGACAAGATCTTAGTAGTTCAGATCTTGAATCAGCAATAAATAATCATGAAAAGACAATAAGTGAACTAGAAGGAAAAGTCATATACAAAGAAAGTTGGGGATTAAAAAATCTCTCTTATCCGATTAAAAATAATAAAAAGGCTTTCTATGAATATATGAATATTGAGATTCCTAATGATAAAGTAAATGAAATGAATAATAAATTAAACCTTAATGAAGACATTATTCGTCACCTATCAGTAAAAGTTAAAGAATTCGACAAAACTCCTTCACCTATGCTAAAGGAAAAAGAATAGTGTCAAAAGAAGAAACGACTAAGAATTTTAATTACAAAAATATTGGGCCCCTGAGAAAATACTTATCTGAAAAGGGTAAAATCACTCCAAGAAGAATTAGCTACATATCAATGAAAAAACAAAAAGAATTAGCTATAGCAATTAAAAGAGCTCGTTATCTTGCTCTATTGCCATATTCAGGTAAATAAGCATGCAGATTATACTACTTGAGTCATTAAATAAGCTTGGTAAAGCAGGTGAAATTGTTACAGTAAAAGACGGATATGCAAATAATTTTTTAATACCAAATAAAAAAGCAATTGTAGCCAATAAAAAAAATAAAGATGCTCTTCAAGGAAGAATGGCTGAAATCAATGCAAACAATCAAAAAAAAATAGATGAAGCTGAATTAGTTAAATCTAAAATTGATGGTATAGATATAACTATAACAAGTGAAGCTAATGACCAAGGATCTTTATATGGAGCTATAACTCAGAAGCAAATTTCTGACATTCTACTATCTAAAGGTATTGAAATTAATCCTGATATGATATTTCTAACTCCTATTAAATCTATAGGAGAATTCGAAGCTACAATTAGACATTACGAAGAAGTCGAATCTAAGATAAAATTAATTGTAAATAAAAAATCTTAAAGCTAGCAGGTCTTTTTAAATCAATAATTTAAAAGGTAATTGTAAATTAATATATTACCTTATGTAATATATTAACAAATATCATTTTCTGTTAATATCTTTTTCATATAATTACTAGATTTGTTAATTAACAAGGTTTTAATATAGAACTTAATGTCAACTACTGTTCAAATCAATTCTAGTAACTCAGAAATGAAAGAAATGCCTCATAATATAGAAGCCGAACAAGGTCTACTGGGGGCGATATTGCTTAATAATGATATTCTTTTTGATATATCTGAAATTATTGAAATAGATCACTTTTACGAAGAAATTCATAAAAAAATTTATGAGGTGATTGATAAAATAGTAGCAAAAGGTCAACTTGCGACACCAATTACTCTAAAAAACTATTTTGAAATTGAAAAAAGCTTAGAAGAAATTGGTGGATCAACCTATTTGGCAAGACTAGCTAATGCTGCAGTCTCTTTAGACTATGCAAAGAATTATGCTCAAATCATATATGATTTAGCTGTTAGAAGAAGCCTTTATGATTTAGGAGGCAAGCTTTCTTTCTCAGCTATCGAAAGTAATATGGACACTAATCCATCTGATTTAATTGAAGAGGCTGAAAAAGATCTTTATCAAATTTCAGAAAAAGGAACTCAAGCACATAATGTACAAACATTTAAATCTTCAATTGAAGAGGCTGTAGAATTAATGCACAAAGCATTTGAAAATGACTCAAGTGTAGTTGGAATTTCTACTGATTTTAGAGATTTAGATCAAAAGTTGGGGGGTTTACATCCTTCAGATCTGTTAATTATTGCTGGTCGACCCTCTATGGGCAAGACATCTCTAGCAACAAATATTGCCTTTAATGTTGCGAAGAATGCACACAAAAACCAAGACAAAGATTCAAGTGTACTTTTCTTTTCACTAGAAATGTCGTCAGAGCAATTAGCAACAAGAATTCTTTCTGAGCAATCTAAAATAAGTTCAAATGAAATTAGAAAAGGGAATTTGTCAGAAAATGATGTGGATTCACTAGTAAATGTATCTAAGAAGATATTAGAAATACCTTTATTTATTGATGATACACCTGCCATTAATATTGCAACATTATCATCAAGAGCAAGAAGGTTGAAAAGAAAGAATGGATTAGGTTTAATTGTAGTAGATTATTTACAACTTTTAAGACCAGCAAAATATTCTAGAAATGAGTCAAGAGTGCTTGAAATCTCAGAAATTACTCAAGGTTTAAAAGCATTAGCTAAAGAAATGAATATTCCAATAATAGCCTTATCCCAGCTTTCTAGACAAGTAGAGCAAAGAGAAGATAAAAAACCCATGTTATCTGATCTAAGAGAATCTGGATCTATTGAGCAAGATTCAGATGTCGTAATGTTTATTTTTCGTGAAGAATATTATTTAGAGAAAAATTCTCCTACTCCTGGATCAGCTGATTTTATTGAATGGCAGCAAAAAATGGAAGAAATACATGGACAAGCTGATTTGTTAATAAGTAAACAAAGACATGGCCCCACTGGCAATATAAAACTAAGCTTTGAAAGTAAATATACTAGATTTGGAAACTTTATAAGCAATGACCAATCAAGTAATTACGATTAATTTTCTATGTTATCTTTTGGCAAAGAAATAAAAAATTTCGATCAAAATACTTTTCTGGATGTTAAAATTAATTCAATAGTTAATAATTATAAAAAAATTCAAAACGAAGTATCTAAAAATTGTGAGGTAGCAGCAACAGTTAAGGCTGATGCCTATGGGCTTGGAATAATGCCTATAGCTAAGTCACTAATAAAAAGTAAATGTAATGTTTTTTTCGTTGCAACTCTAACTGAAGGAATACAGCTTAGAAACATTAATAAAAGAATTTCTATCTACGTACTAAATGGACTAAATAACAATAATGCTAAAATATTCTTTACAAATAAAATTATTCCTGTTGTAAATGACCTAAGTCAATTAAAAAAAGCTGAGTCATTTTCACTCAAAAATAAAAAAGCTTTAAAAATTGCTCTTCATTTTGATACTGGAATGTCTAGACTTGGCTTAGATGGAAATCAAACTAAATTTCTGTTAAATAATAAAGAATCATTGATCAAAAATACTAATGTGGTTCTTGTAATGAGTCATTTAGCTTGTGCTGATGACAGAAAAAATTCAAAGAATATAAAACAACTTAAAAGATTTAGAGAAATCTCTCAATGCTTTCCTAAAATCAAATTAAGCCTTTCAAATTCTGCAGGGATATTACTTGGAAAAAAATATAATTTTGATTTAGTAAGACCTGGTATTTCTCTTTATGGTGGGAATTGTAGTCTAGATAAAAACAACGGATATAATCATGTAATTTCTCTTAAAGCAAAAATTATACAAGTAAGGCAAATTAAAAAAGGAGATACAATAGGTTATGGATCTACTTATAAAGCAAAAAAAAGAATGATAGTTGGAACAATTCCAATTGGCTACGCAGATGGATTTAATCGATTATTTTCTAATCAAGCTAAATTATATTATAAAAATAAAAAAGTAAGTATTCTTGGTAGAGTTTCAATGGATCTTATCACCATAGACCTAACTAAATTTAAAAAGATAGAAATATCAGATAGAGATTATGTAGAATTAATCAACTCAAGAAATAACATTGATTACTTATCAAGAATTATCAAAACTATTCCTTACGAAATACTAACTAGTCTAGGCAATCGATATCAAAGAAGGTATATTGCATGAATGATGCAAGAATTATATTCGAAACTCCTTACTAAATACTTAAATATATCTTTATTAGTCCTAATAAGTATCTTTATTGTCTTTTCTATAAATTCAAGAAATTTCCAATTAGATGCATCTTCAGATTCATTAATACTTGATAATGATAAAGATTTAAAAAAATATAGAGAAATTATTGATACCTATTCATCACGTGACTTTTTGATAATAACGATAACAAATAATAATAAAATTATCACTGAACAAAATATTAATTTTATTAACGCAATAACTTCTAAAATTAAAACTTTAACGTGGGTTGACTCAGTTCAATCAATACTCGATGTCCCACTTCTATCAGTAAATAACCAAAGCTTAACGGATCTTGTGAATGAAATATTAACTATTGAATCTCCAAATATAATCCTATCGGATGCTGAAAAGGAAATCCTAGAAAGTCCAATATTTAAAAACCTTATTTTAAGTGAAGATGCTACAACTACAGGTATCATAGTTTATTTTAAAACAAATAATGAATATCAAAATCTTATAAAAGAAAGAGATAAGTTTAAAGAAAAAGAATTCTTAAGTAGTTCTGATAAAATAAAAAAAATAACAATTGAGGAAAAATATCAAAAAGTAAAAAAATTTGTCGATGCAGAACGACATCTCAATATTATTGAAATTAGGGATATTATAGATACTTTTAAAACCTCAGAAATTGAAATGCATTTAGGCGGAGTTTCAATGATAGCTGATGATACAATCAGCTTTGTAAAAAATGATATTTTAGTATTTGGACTTGGAGCTATAATCTTTATTTTAATAGTTCTATATCTTATTTTTAGAAATTTCACTTGGATGTTTGTATCTATTGCTAACTGTGCCTATTGCTTGATAGTGATGGTAGGAGCAGTATCTTTGTTAAATTGGAAAGCAACAGTTATATCCTCAAATTTTATCATGCTTATGATGATACTATCTTTATCAATGACTGTTCATATAGTTGTTAGGTATAGACAATTTATGAACGACTACTCCAGCTTAGACAAAACAACGATACTTATTAAATGTTTAGGAAAAATGTATAAGCCATGCCTATTTTCTGCTTTGACTACAATATTTGCTTTTGCAACATTGTATACAAGTGAAATAAAACCTGTAATGGACTTTGGTTTAATGATGTGTGTAGGACTAATGATCACATATTTAACAAGCTTTACATTTTTACCAGCAATTATTGCTAAGTTTAGTCTTAAAAAATTAGATTTTAACCAAAATCAAAGTGAAAAAAATATCTTTTTGATTTTGACTACTCGATTCTCTAGAACTTTAATTTTATTATTTACTTTAATATTATTTTTAGGGATTTATGGAACAACTACTTTAAAGGTAGAAAATAGTTTTGTGGATTATTTTAAAAAAGATACAGAAATTTACAAAGGCATGAAATTAATAGATGAAAAACTAGGAGGTACAACTCCTTTAGATATAATTGTGCAATTTGAAAAATCTGCAGTTGAGGAAGAAGATGATTTTCTGGACTTTGGAATAGAATATAATCCTGCTGACTATTGGTTTAACAAAGAAAAGATGGATATTATTAAAAGTATTCATGACCATTTGGAAACCTATGAGTACTCTGGAAAAGTACTTTCTCTAGCATCAATAATACGTACGGCAGAAAAACTTAATGAAGGTAATGAATTCGACTCCTTGGAATTAGCGATTCTTTATAAAAAACTGCCTTCCCAATTAAAAGACCAAATACTAAGTCCATATGTTTCAATTGATCAAAACCAAGCAAGAATTACCATGAGAATTGTTGATACTCATGAAAATCTAAGAAGAAACGATTTCATAAATGAGTTAAATAACTTCCTCAATGAAAATTACAAGAATGTAAATATATCTGTTTCAGGAGTATTAATACTTTACAATAATATGTTGCAAAGTTTATTTAAATCTCAAATAAAATCTCTTGCTATTGTAATGTCTGGCATATTCTTAATGTTACTGATCTTGTTTAGATCTCTTAAGATTGCGGCTATAACTATAGCTCCAAATATAATAGCCTGCTTTGCGATATTAGGAATTATGGGAATACTTGAAATACCACTGGATTTAATGACTATTACTATAGCTGCTATTACAATAGGAATAGCAGTAGATAACTGCATTCACTACGTGTACCGCTATCAAGAGTATTTTTCAGAAACTAAAAATCACCTTAAAACAGTTATGCTGTGTCAAGGCTCAGTTGGAAAAGCAATACAAAATACTTCTCTAACTATTATAATTGGATTTTCAATTCTAATTTTTTCCAATTTCTATCCAACAATTTATTTTGGTATTTTTACTGCTCTTGCTATGTTTGTTGCTTTAATAGGAAGCTTAACACTGCTACCTACTCTTATTGGTCTTAAATTTACTAAATAATAAAAATGGAAGCTTTTGAAAATTTCTTTACTCTATTTGCAAAGTTTGAGTATTCTAGCCTTCTTAATATTTTTGATATTATATTTATATTAATTGTTTCTATTTCTATTTTTTATGCGTTAAGAAAGGGGCTCTTAAATAGTTTCCTAAATTTGATTAAATGGATTTTAATTGTATTTGCGATTAAATTCGGGGCTCCAATCATTCATCCTATATTTCTTAATTTCAATTTTATTGGTGAATATACTGCCTCTGTTTTAGTTTTTTTGTCTACTTTAATAGTTTCATATATTTTAATTTCATTTATAAACAGAATTTTGATTGGTATTATTCAACCAAAGAGATCGTTTTTTATAGATATATTTCTTGGAGGATCATTTGGTCTATTAAGAGGATATATTATCGCTGTCTTATTATTTGGTTTAACAAACTCTATCTCTCCAATAAATATAAAAAACTTTAAATCGATAGATAATGCAATATTTATTGAAATAGTTGAGATGGGAATAAATTTTGTTGGAGAAATACCTAAAGGATTCGAAAAAATAACAGAAGATCTAGAGAGTGCTATTTAGAAGAGTTGATA
Source organism: uncultured Pelagibacteraceae bacterium (assembly GCA_902634045.1). Lineage (GTDB taxonomy): Bacteria > Pseudomonadota > Alphaproteobacteria > Pelagibacterales > AG-422-B15 > CACPJE01. The sequence continues at coordinate 9,709 of CACPJE010000008.1, read as the reverse complement.
TTGGAAAAAGTAATTAGTTTAGTAACTGGAGCTTCATCTGGGATTGGTGCTGAAACAGCTATTCAGCTATCTAAAATATCTAGCCATATTTATATAATTGGCAGAAATATTAGTAACCTTGAAATAGTTAACGATAAAATAATTAATAATAATTGTGAGTGTACAATTGTACCTTTAGATATAAATGAAGACCAGGCATTTAATAATTTAGCAAAAACCATAGCCGAAAAAGATAATAAAATTGATATTATTGTTTCATGTGCTGGAATAATTGATCACCTATCTCCAATAGAGTCAATTAATGAAGACCAGTTTAAGAATATTGTTGAAACAAATTTCTTATCAAACTTTAAACTAATTAAATCTTTTCATTATTTATTAAAAAATTCAGAAAATGGAAGATTATTAATTATCTCAGCTAATCAAAGTAAAGGCTATCAATATTGGGGTATTTATAATCCGATTATGAAAGCCTTAAACGAACTTCTTATAACTTACGCAAATGAAAATAAAAAAACTAATATTAAGGCAAATATTTTATGTCCAAAGGCTGTCGACACGTCCTTTAGAAATAAAATAATGCCTGGTGAAAATAAAGATAATCTTCTTACAACAACTATTGTCGCTAAAAAGATAGTAGAAATTACAAGCAAAGATTTTGATAGAACTGGAGAAGTAATAGAAATTTAATCTATATAGGGATTATCTGAGCTAATAAACTTTATATTGATAGGAATGCCATTCAAGGAAAAATATTTTCGAAATTCGTTATCAAAATACCTAATAAATAAGTTAGGAGCTTTCTTTTTGCTGTTAATAAATACCTTGAATCTTGGAATATTAGAATCAATCTGAACAATATACTTTGGCTTAATCTGAATATTTTTAATTTTTGGAAGCTTCGAGTCTTTTGAGATCTTCTTAATAAAATTATTTAATAGAGATTTTTTAATCTTTAATGAACACAAATTATACTTATTTATCATCTCATTTAAAAGAACTGTAATATTATTACCTGAAAGAGCTGAAATAAAAAATGTATTAATTTCATTGGATTGACTATATCTAAAATTTATAAAGTCTTTTATTTTTTTTTTAAAATTATTTTTATTGTCTAAAATATCTATTTTATTAAAAACAAAAAATAAAAGTTTCTTTCTTCTTAATATTGTATCTGCAATTTTAAAATCTTGCCTGGTTATATTTTCTTTGCAGTCTATTAATAAAATAGCTAAATCAATTTTGTCTAATAATTTAATGACTTCTTTATTCCTAAATTCTTCATTTTTATCAATAATCTTACTTTTTCTTCTTAACCCAGGAGTATCATGAATAACAAAATCAATATTTTTAAATTTAAATCTTTGAGTATATAGTTCTTTTGTAAGGCCATAAGTCTCACCTGTAGGAGATATTTCTTTCTTTAATAGTTTGTTGAATAAAGTTGATTTTCCTGAGTTAGGTTTACCAATTATAATAAAATTAATGTTATATTTATTTAAATTTAAATACATCTGAATCTATATCCATAATGTAAATCTGGTCAGATAGTATCATTGGATCTACCATAATTTCACTTATTCCTAAATTACTTGAATCAATTATTTCTCCGATGTAAGGGTCAATTTTAATTAGCTCTCCAAAATAAGAAATTAAGTATAAACTATTGTTTAATAAATATGGTCCAAGCCATAGATTTAAATTTTTAAAACTTTCACCACCTTTATATTTATCCAATTGAGTTATCCAATAGATTTCTCCTGTTTTTTTATTTAGACAAATTAATTTAGAGTCGTTATCGAGTAAGTAAATTTGGTTTCCCGAGATAATTGGAGTTCTTATTCCAGAAATATCTGACACCCAGTTTCTTTTGCCATTAATAAGATTGATAGATAAAAATTTTCCATTGCTACCTAAAGAATATATATTATTAGAAGAAATCACAGGATTGGCACTAATATCTTTAATATCAAAATTACTTAAAATTGAGATCTTAGAGGCAACATCAGACCATAATGGTTGCCCGTCATCATATTTAAAAGCAATTAGCTCTCCATTACTAAATGGAGCAATGATGATATTTTCAAAAGCTACTGGGGAAGCTGTGTATATGCTTTTTTTTGACTCTACTATTGTTTGAAATGACCATGATGTTTCACCTGTTTCAAAATCAAGAGCAAATAAACGATTATCTGCTGAAATAAAATATATTAGCCCTCTGTAGATAAGTGGAGCTGATAATATAGGAAAAGGTAATGATTTTTTCCATATTACTTCTCCTGTATCAGAATTTATAGAAATTACTTGACCATACCCATCAACAAAAATAATTTTTTTATCAAAATAAGAAATCCCTCCTCTAATAAATTCATACTTCTTCACTCCTTCTTTTTTTATATCTAGCTTAAATTTTTTTTTATCTGTTTCAATATTTAAACACTCTATAAATCCATCATTCATAAGGTAACATAAATTATTTTCAAAAAAAACTGGCTGAGTTAAATTTAGAGGATCTGGCTTTCCAGAAACTACTCTTTTAATCTTAGAAAAATTTACGTTTGAATTAATATGGCCAATATTATTTTGTGGATTTTGAAAATCTTTAGACCAATAAAAGATTTCTTTAGCGACACTTAGTTCTATTTCAGATATATCCAATGTTAAAGTTTCAGAAATTTCTGCATCATATTTTAAAACAGAAAATCTTTCATTTTTAGTTTCTTGATCAACCGGTTTCTCAGAACAACTATAAAAAATAAAGATAAAGAGAATTAAAACTAAATTTAAATTTTTTTTCATTTTTTGGAAATCTTCTTAAATTTTTCAGCTCTTATTTTCAGATCTGATGGAGCAGATTCATCTAAAATAATCGTATCAAATATTTCCAAACTATTGGTTTTATTTCCTTGTATAAGATATTTAATTGCTTTTAGTTCTTTGAAAAGATATTTAAATTTACTATCTCTTAATATTTGTTCATCAATGATTGCAAAATACTGATCATCATCCAAAATATCTAATTGCACCATAAGATACTTATATAACGCTAAGTCTCTTATGACTTGATCTAATGTATCATCATTCGAAATAGAATCTAAAAGCTGCAGAGCTTCTTCATTATTTTCTAGAGCAAAGTAGAGCTCCGCTCTTTTTAGTTTAGATAGTCCCTTTATATAAGAGTTGCTAATTTGATCTAATGCAATAAGCCTGTTTAATGAAATATTCGTATCGGTTGAGTTTATTGCATTAATGTATGCTTCTACTATCGCCTCATTTTTTGACTTCGAACTTGAAAGGTAATACTGATATCCAGATAACGAAATTAATATAATTACTATAAAGCCAACTATATATACCCTGTATGATTTCCAGATGGCTATTAACTTATCTTTTCTAAGATCTTCATCTACTTGTCTTAATATATCTGACATTAATCACCTTTATTTAATTTAACAATAGTCGGATTCATAGAATAGGTATGACTTCTGGTTGGAAATTCTTTGTTTCTTACTTCATTGCTATAAGAATTTGCTGCTTCTTCGATTAGTTTTCTAATGTTGATATATTCTTTAACAAACTTTGGGGTGATGTTTGTTAGACCTATCATATCTTCTGTTACTAATATTTGACCATCACATTTTAGAGATGCTCCAATACCAATTGTAGGTATAGAAACTTGAGAAGTAATTTCTGCAGCTAATGGTTCTGCCATACCCTCAAGCACAATTGAAAAAGCTCCTGCTTCTTCTAAAGCTTTGGCATCCAGTATATATTTATTCCATTCAAACTTATTTTTTCCTTTTATCTTATAGCCTCCATCTATAACTACACTTTGAGGTTGAAGGCCTATATGCCCCATAACTGGAACAGATCTATCAGTTAAATATTTAACGGTCTCAAACATATTCTGACCACCTTCAAGCTTAATTCCATCACAGTGAGTTTCTTTCATGATGCGTACAGCATTGTTAAACGCTAAATTTTTTGATTCTTCATAAGTCCCAAATGGCATGTCAACGATAATACAAGCATTCTCAGAAGCACCAACAACTGACTTTGAATGTTCTATCATTTGATCAAGAGTAACAGGTAATGTATTTTCATAATCATAAAGAACCATTCCCAAAGAATCTCCAACAAGTAAGAGGTCTACATATTTATCTATTGCTCTAGCAATTGGAGCAGTATATGCAGTTAGGCATACGATAGGTTCTTTGTTCTTTTGCTCTTTAATATCTATGATTGACTTTCTTTTCATCGGATCGCTTATAAGACATTAATCGTAAAAATTCTATAAAAACGTCTATTTTCTTCTCACGTTTGGTATTACATCCTCTTGATAGCCCTCTTTAAAAGCATCTTGATTTCCATACATTTCCGACTCAAACCACTCAATAAACTCTTTTGATCTTATTCCCTTCCAATAGTTCCAGGAAGTTTTGGCAATAGGAGCTTTCATTGTCCCAAGTTTTAACATATGCACTCGCATTTTTAGATGAGATTCATCGACAAATCCTTTTTGCACTTTTTCATAGGTATCAAATATATCGACAAGTACAGTATTAACAAAAATTGCTACTCGCCATTTATCGGCATCATCTAAATCTCCCTTTGCCCAATCTTTTGCAAGAAATTCACTAAACTCTTTATCTTTAGCAGTATTGAAATATCTTTCATACATTCTCTGCGTAAGTGAGTGACCAAACTGGGCTTTGGTTATTTCATTCTGCTGATGTATCTGAATTCCAAGATAAATCACAGAAACTACCACACCGAATGCAGCTACCATTTGTACAATTAGAATAAGTATTTCAGGACTCATATTTATACACTATACATCATTATATAATTGAGGCAAAAACTTTGCTAAATGGTTCATTTCTTCAGCACAATGTTTTAATAAGTCATATGTAAGCTGATCAGGTAAAACCATTAGTTTTACAATTCTTAAATTTATTATTGGATTAACAATAAAATTAATAAATGAATTAGTATGCTGTAAATTCATTCCCAGCCAAAAGCTACTTTGCATAACAGATCCTCTGGAAGTTTTAGTCACAAGATGTGTAAGGCTCCCTATAGAAACATTTCTGTTCAAATCTTTAACATGTGCACAAATTGCAGTTTCTTTTTCAGAATCTAATTTAAGAAATCCAAACTCTTCAGGCTCAACAAAAGATATACAAAGACTGTTTAATTCTTTGCCTATGTACTCTGTAACGTAAGAGTCTACATGAATATATTTCTCTTTATCTGTTTGGAAATTTGAATTATCTATTTTTAGTTTTGAAGAGATATGATCTTGCGGATGCCATAATTGATACCTTTCTGATTCTTGCATATGCCAACCAAACCACCAATCAATCATCTTTGGTGTCACTTCAGTCATTTCAGTTATACAAGTCACTAAAACAGCGCCCCTAGAATCTCTGCAAATACCTACAGAAAACTTTTCCTCTTTATGAATTCTATTAGCATATTTATAACCCAAAAACTCACGATACTTTATTTCTTGTTTAATTAACTCTTTTATACTGGAAGATAGCTCTCCCATTTGAATTTTGTACTTATCAAGATTCATTGGCTTTAAAAATTAATCAACTATATTTCCATCAATAAAATTATTAATTAAAGTTGCAAGTTCAGGTCCTGCTTCTTCTTGGCAAAAATGCCCCACACCCTCTAGCGTTACTTCTGTAGGATTAGGTATTCGGGTCATGAAATCTTCTTTAAACCTCATTGTAATTCTCTCTTCGCTTCCAAATGCTACTAAAAAAGGCTTGTCCCATTTTTCATATACATTTTTCCAATAATCTTCATTCTCCTGAAGTTGAGTTGGAATTAAATATGGAAATATATGAGCACCAGCTTTATATATTCCGGAAGGATAAGGAGCATCATAAGCTCTAATTTCTTCATCAGAAAGATCTAATCTTCCAGACATTTGTATAATACTAGAAACATCCATATCGTCTGAGTAATAAGCATGAGAAATCCATTTTGAAAACATTCTAAGTCCGTCAAGCTCTGTTGGCTCTTGTTTTTCATTAACCTTTTCCATGGCTTCCTTTAATTCTTCAAAAGTAACAGGACCATTCCACCAAACTAAGAATTTAACAAAATTCTCAAAAATCCAACCTGAAAATCCTTCGCTCGCAATCATTCCAGTATTAGAAACAACCACTCTGGCAAACCGATCTGGCATTTCAGCTACCACTCTTAAGCCAACTAGCCCACCCCAATCTTGACCGAAGAAAGTAGCATTATCTAAATCTAGTCGTTCAACCAATTCTTTCATTGTATTTATATGATGTTTATAACTATAATCATGTTTAGAAATAAACTTATCTGATTTTCCAAAACCAATCATATCAGGGACGATCACTCTATGCCCATCTTCAGCTAGAATTGGTATCATCTTACGAAATAGGTAACTCCAAGTAGGTTCTCCATGAAGAAGAAAAATAGGATCTGCATCCTTAGGGCCTTCATCTAGATAATGTACACGCAGACCTTGAATATCTATGTAATTAGGTTCAAACGGATAGTCTTTTAAATTTTCAAATTGACTATCGGGTGTTCTTAAAACTCCAGGTGATACTTCGCTTCCATAAACAAAGGTTGCTAAATGAAATATAATTAAAATAACAGAAAAAAATTTCATAATAAATTTTAAACTTAAAATGGCCATATAATCAATTGATTTGTCTTTTTCATATACTCATCATACCCCTTTCTTTTTTTAAGGTTTCTTTCGTCCATCATTGAACATGTTTTTAAGGTAAACATAAGATTCATTGTTAGAGGACACACAAAAAGAAACCAGAATTTACCACTAACACTAATACACATAAAGAAAACACCCCACCAAAAAAGGATTTCACCTAAATAGTTTGGATGTCTTGAATATTTCCATAGGCCACTCTGAATAAATTTTCCATAATTTGCTTTATCTTTTTTAAATTCGAATAATTGCTTATCAGCAGTCATTTCTAAGATTATTGCCATACACGTAAACAAGCTTGTTAAATAAAGAAAGATGCTGGCTGCATAAGAAGATACAGATAAAGCAAAATAAACTGGAAATAGAGATAGATTAACTTGTAAGGTTGGGTAAATATGAATAGCAAATAGATCTATCAATCTTGAGAATTTACGTGACTTAAGATCTTTATATCTAAAATCTTCATCACTTAATCCTTCCCACTTCCTAGCCCAGTTGAATGTTAATCTTGTTCCCCAAAAAAAAACAGGTATTAGAAACAAAAAAATCTTTTCATAATCTAATATTTTTGATTCTGGCCAGAAGGAAACATACAAAACTATTGGAATAGGAGCTATAGACCAAAAAGGGTCACAGAAGCTTGAATTATTATAGATAGAACTAGCAGTAAATAGAATAATAGTTGCGATTAGGTGGCCTATTAAAACTACTAGCCATTGATTTAAATGTAGTAAATACGAACAGGATATAAATGCTGCAATAAAAGAAGCAATGTAAACAATAGTAAATATAAATAAGTCTCTCATTATAATTTATTAATTATTACTATTTATTTTTAAAAATTAATATTAATTATTTTCACTTAGATCTTTAAGATAAACAAATACTCCAACCCAAATTAAAATAAAACTTATCAGCTTAATGATAGAAAATACTTCATTATAATAAAAATAACCTAATATGAATTGAAATGTAGGTGTTATATAAAACACCATACCTGAAGGCCCTAAACCACATAATTCAACACCTCTAACATAAAGAAACAGTGGTATAACTGAAATTGGACCAGCTAATAGCAATAATAAGCTTAATGATGGATTTGCTAGGCCAAAATCAGTAAAGCCATTGATAGTTATTATGTAAAATACTACTAAAGCAAAAGGTAAAATAAATAAACTTTCAATTAATAAACCGATATCGGTATCAACACTTATTTTTTTTCTTAAAAGATTATAAAAACCCCAACTTAAAGCAACTATCAATCCTACCCATGGTATAGATTGAAAATTAAATATTAACAAAAAAAATATTGATATTAGAACGAAGCCAATAGCAACAATTCTTTTGGCATTTAGCCTTTCATTAAAAAAAATATACCCCAGAAATACGCTTAAGATAGGCATTATAAAGTAACCAAAACTTGCATCTATAATTTGATTTGATGAAACAGCGTATATCCATGTAGTCCAATTAATAAAAATTAACAGCCCTGAGAAAAATAAAGTAATTAAGTTTTTAGTATTAGAAATTATTTTTATTAGAATATTCCATTTCGAAAAGTAAATAGTGGTTATAATTAAAAAAAAAGAAGTCCAGATACATCTATGTAAAACAGCTTCTATATATCCAATGAAAGATATATATTCAAAATATACTACTCCTACTACACCCCACCAAAAAGAACCTAAAGCTGTTAATCCCAAGCCTTTGTTAAAATCTTTACTATTCATTTGGTATTTAATTTTATTCTAAATTAAAGACTGTACTCAAAATTCTGGGTTGTGGGATTTAGTCCTATGAGCTTGGCTCCATTTTTAATGTGATAATGAGTTGCCATTGGAGTTAGTGGTGACAATGTTACTATTCTTCTAAAGCCATTCGATCTCGCGTATTGCAAAGCTTCTTCCATTATTTTCTTCCCCGCACCTTTTTTTTTAGACCAAACAGTATATGCAATAACTGTATCAGCATTTTTTTCGTACTTATTAATTTTACTCATCAAATCTAACTCACGTACAGTATGAGGCACATCGTTTGTGAACGCCAAACACATCACTGCTTCAATTTTTTTGTTATACTCAAGACCAAAAATTTTTCTATCAAATGATTTTCTCCATTCCAAATCTAGCTCTGGACGAACAGGATCATCAGAAACATCAATATCTTCTAATTGAACAAATTTTGTTGTCTTTATCCAACTAAAGTCAGTGAGCTTAGTTCTTTTGAACCAATCAAATAATCTTTTTATCATTTCTTTAATTTTTCAATTATTCTTTTGCATTCCTTTGACAAGCCAGTAAGAAGTTGCTGAACCAAGAATCTCTAAAATTAGATATATTATAAAAATCGTATCTGGCATACCATCAATAACAATACTTAAAACTCTACCAGCTCCGGCTCCTGTATAAAAAATGAATAGACTCCAAAGTGCGCTTAGTCGCAACGATTGATTAAGAGCGCCAATTACCCAAAAAATATTAAAAGCAATGTAGAGTCCCATAACTGCTCTAAATACGCTAGCTAAATTATTATTAGTTATCTCTATATCATATAAAAGCGGCAGACTCATGCTTGGGTAAGCACCGTAAGCTAAGGCAACAGGGAATACACCTGCTGCGGAGAATATTAAAAAAAAAGATTCTTTATTCATATTATAATTCTATCTCACCTCTAGGGAAAGTAACAGCCCCTCCTCCAGTAGATGCTCTCTCACTTTCTTCTCATTAAAAGAAATAATATTAAGACTATGGTAAATGGTAGTATTAATAGAAAAGCAACCAACCCTAACCAGTATGCTATCTTTTCTAGAAAAGAAGCTTTTTGGACAATCTTTTGTTTAGGATTAAAATAATCAGCAGAATAAAGATGTGGATAATCAGCAAATTTAACATGCATATTTGAAATCCACTTTCTTAAGTAATCAAGTTCGGTATCTTCTTGAAGAGTTTTAATGAGAGGAAGGTAAGGTATGCTGCAATGACATTG
>CACPJE010000007.1 GCA_902634045.1 uncultured Pelagibacteraceae bacterium | reverse complement strand
AGGTGAGACATTCAGACAATTTATTGATCATGATAAAAGAATTATTTCAGTAGATAATATTGATTTAAATTTTTCTAGTATTTCAAAGATACATTTAATTGCATGTGGAACTGCATACTATTCATGTTTAGTAGCAAAATATTATTTTGAACAATACGCGAGAATCCCTGTTGAATGTGATATGGCTTCAGAATTTAGATATCGAGACCCAGTACTTGATCCTAAAGCATTATGTATTTTTGTTTCACAATCTGGAGAAACTGCAGATACCAAGGCAGCATTAGATTATTGTAAGAATGCAAAGATCAAAACACTCAGCATTGTTAATGTTAAAAATAGTTCAATTGCAAGAGAAAGTGATTATTGTTTACACACTAAAGCTGGGATTGAAATAGGAGTAGCTTCAACTAAGGCATTCACTGCACAATTATCTGTACTTTTATCGATGGCGATTCATTGCGGAACAATTAATAAGAAGATTTCATTAGATGAAAATAAGAACATTTGCCAAGAAATTATGCAGGCTCCGCAGTTAATAGAAAACACAATAAAGAGATCGTATAAATTAAAAGAAGCTGCAAAATCTATTATTGATGCTAAGGGTGTAATGTACTTAGGTAGAGGAACAGCTTTCCCATTAGCTTTAGAAGGAGCCCTTAAATTTAAAGAAATATCTTACATTCATGCTGAAGGATATCCAGCAGGTGAAATGAAACACGGACCACTTGCGTTAATTGAAAAAGATTTGCCAGTTGTTTGTATTGTGCCTCCAGGTCCATTATTTCATAAAACAATTTCTAATATTCAAGAAGTAATAGCAAGAGGTGGAAGAATTTTAATGATTACTGATGACAATTCTCTTCAATCAGAGTCAGAAAATATATGGCAAGTTTTCCGCCTGCCTAACGTTCCTAAATCTATTGAGTCTATTGTTTACTCAATTCCAATTCACATGTTGGCATACTATACAGCTGTAGAGTTAGGCAATGATGTAGATCAGCCAAGAAATCTTGCTAAATCAGTAACGGTGGAATGATTTTGAGTATTAATCTTTAATTCATGGAATTTGGAAATATAGAAGGACTCGAGGTAGGTATAATCCTTCAATCAAGAAGAGAAATGAAGTATTTCGCATATCATAAGGAAATATTTAATGAAAAAACAGTAATACCCAAAAACAATCTGTTACAGTAGACTAGTTCACAATAGTGCAATAACCATGGTTAATCTCAAAAAAATATCAACTAAATTCGCAAAAAAAATAGCAAAGATGAATGAAGGAAGATCTGGCAACGGTATTTATAAGAGAAGAAATCGAAGAAATTATAGGGTGATAATGCAACTTAACATTTATAAAAAAATTCTAGAGAACAATCCAAACCAGTTAGATACTTACAAGAGAGGTTATGCGGTTAGAGTTAAACCTGGGGAGTATTTTGACTGTAAGGGCAATAGAAATAAGAGCATTCCAAAAGACTTAAAACTAGGAGAAAACTCATTTATATATTTTAAGAATCCGGGAGATTATGATAAGTATGGCAAATTCTGCAAAGACTTTGTGGAAGTGGTTGAACTGTCTACAGTGGAATCTCAGGAAAAAATTCAGATTCTTAATACTACAAAAAAAAGATCCTGGTTAGGTGAATACTGCCTTTATGTTACTAACAAAGGACATGAATCACTAATATGTGGGAAAAAAGAGAAAAAAAATGATGATGGGCGTAAAGAACGGATAGAAAAACTAAGAAATGATTTACCCTCGATACTAGAAAAATATGGAGGCGAGGATAATTTCATAATCGATAAAGAATTGCCAAATCAGACAGGGCTAGGAAACTATGATTTTGATTATGCTTCACTTGAAAATCAGGGTTACGCTAATGATCAGATGACATATTTGGCATTTAAAATCCCAGGTCTTAAAGAGCTATTGGTAAAAGATAACGAATTAATAACAATGGATGAAGTAAACGCATTTGAAGAAAAAATTAAAAAGTCTTGCGTAGATGCTGGATCCTTAGACTTTCAAAAACTTTCAGAAATTGGTGTTTGGCATCTAGCAGAAAAAGTCCCTATTTGTCCTCTTTGTAAAGAAACACTAAAACCAGAAGAATTTCTTGAAACTGCAGAACAGGCGGAAGGAAGAGAGGAAGAGGATAATACCCAATCACAAACAGTCCTTATGCATATAGATGCTTTGAGTGCAGGAAAATTTAATCATTGTATATATAATCTTGGGTGGGGGCACAAACATTGCAATACTATTCAGGGTGATAAAACTATTCAAGAGGCGATAGAAGATTTGGAGCGTATATTAAGTGCTCACAAAAACAGCGATCACCTTGGTAATTATTTTTGAAGATTTCTAGATTTTAATTTTGATAAATCATATTCTTCACTTACTAATTTATTTGAAAATAAATCATTATTATTAGAAATATTTTTAAGAATAGCTTTTCTAAAGCTTTTCTTACCAAGCTCGACACCAACCCCAACCCGTTTAAGCTTTGCAGCAACAATAGCTGAAGTAAAACTTCCTGCAAAAGGATCAAGAATTTTTTCACCTTCATAAGAAAAATTACGTACAGCCATTTCAGGAATATCTTCTGGGAATGGAGCAGTATGTCCAAGTGTATTAACACCTTTGGAATTAATTTTTATTACAGGGCTAAACTTTATGATATCTCTCCTCCATTTATTAACCATATCTTTACTAATTTCATTGTTAGATACCCTTCTTTGCAATGATTGAGTAATATTTGTTTTTGCAGAGAATCTCTTTCCTCTATTAGATGCACTTCTTTCTGAACACTTTAGATTTTTGCATTCCCAACTTTGTAGACCAACTTCACTTTGAGTATTTCCATTAACCTTGAGACTGCCGCATACAGGGCACGGATATCTAATAGGATCAAGTCTATGTTTATGAAAAATGAGAATATGTTCGTAGCAGTTCAGAGGATACTGATAAAACGGGTATGGTTTACCAGCATTTTTTTGTCTTTGACTCTGTACCTCTCCTTTATCCCAAATAAAGTCATCTATAAATGTAAATCCTTCTGATTCAAAAATAGACATAAAGTATGCCCCTAGTGGAATTCGTTGTTTACCCCAGACTGATTTTGTTTTTGTTCTTGGATTGTCAAAAATGTCACCAACATTAAAAACCCAAACTCTGTTGTTATCCAAAACTCGATAAGATTCTCTAATAATAGTTCTCATATCATCAAGGTAATCATTAATATTTTCCCATTGTGAGTACTCCCTTGCATTGTAATAAGGCGGCGAGGTTACCATGCAGTGAATTGATTCAGAGTCCATTTTTTTGAGAGCACCTAAACAGTCACCCCAAATAACCTTAATATTTGATGAATTAGATTTAATGAAGTTATTAAATTTCTTATCTGATTCTTTATACTCTTTTTGATGTCTTTTTTTTACTAAATCAGAGTACTCTTTATTGAATGAGTTAACATATTCTTTTGGCTTTTTGTGTTTGTACTTTTGTAGTTTTGATAATAAGTCTTTATATTCAGATTCAGAGAATTCCTTTTTTAAATAGGATTTTGAAGTTTGAAGAATATTATCAAAATAATTTTTAAACATTGGCCTTTGATTATATTCCTTAGATTCTTTTGTTTTACTAATTTTTTTTGCAATTTTGGGTGATTTTTTTGCTTTTATTGCCATTTTCTGAATATATGAGAGTTGTTATTTTTTAGCAAACCAATCTTATCAGCAATGTATCTACAATCGGGGGTTATGGTTTAGGGTACAAAAAGAGACTAAAAATATGGTCCAAATTAGATACAATGATTGTCTTGGCGTCCACTATGTTTATTTCAATAGTCTGCTTTTTTCTGACTCTATTAATGTGTTTGCCAAAAAGAGATTAGTGTTATTCACTGTTTCAATATACTCTGTAACGGTGGAATGATTTTGTGTATCATAAGGAAATATTTAATGAAAAAAACAGTAACACTCAAAATTAATCAGTTACTGTCGAATAAATAAAAATTGAGCTTATAGAAGAGCAAGTAAATTATGCAGGATTAAATTTGAACTTGATTAAAAATCGCTTTTTATTTTTGATATTTTATATTATCTTTTTAATTATTTTAGTTGAAATTATATCCTTTATTTTTACTAAAAATAGACTTTTCATTATTAATCATACTCCAACTAATTATCACAAAATTTTTTTAAACACTTCCTCTTTAAAGCCACTAGATGAATACTGGACTGAAAAGGAAGAGTGGGGAGCTTGGCACAAAAATAACATCCAAGTTAAGCATGTATCATCTTGCTTTGAAGCAATTTATTCAACAAACAGTATTGGAGCGAGGGATAATGAGTTTAAAAAAAAATCGACTGAAAAAAGATTTATCCTTTTAGGAGACTCTTTTGCTGAGGGATTTGGAATTAACAAAGAAAAAACATTTGAAGCTATAATTGAAGAAAAATTAGATATTGAGGTTATGAATTTTGCTTCATCTTACGATTTAGGGCCTCTTAGCTATTTTCTAATTTATAAAAATTTAGCCAGAGATTATAGTCATGATGGCTTAATAATACTCTTTTTACCAGATAATGATTTTTTAGATAATGACTATGAATTTTTTCTAGAAAAAATAAAATATGATAATAATGAAGTAACAAGATACAGGCCGTATTTTTACAAAAAAGACGAAGAAAATTACTCCTATATTATACCAGAAGAAGCTATAAAAAGAGAAACGGTTCAATCAAAAATAAAAAGAAATCCACTTCACTCTTTTATTTATAATAATTTTTGGTTTTCGAATGCTATAAAATCTATAATTCATTATAGAAAAATAATAACTTACGATGGTACTAACATAAAACAAGTCTACGAGCATTCAAGCGATCTAGAAAGTTATTCTGGATACTTAAATCCCACTAATGAGCAGCAAAAGGCTGTAGTCTACATCATTAGGAAAATTATCGAACTAACTGAAGGAAGGGATGTATTTTTAATATCTATTCCTTCATTTACAGATTTTCAAAATCCTTTTCTAAAAAAAGAATATGATAAAAGTTTCTGGTCAACTCAATTCAGAAATATGCACCAAAATAATGAAAAATTTACTTTTATTGATTTGTACGATCATAAAAAAGAAAATTATGAAGATCTTTTTTTTTCATGTGACCCACACTGGAGTGAAAATGGGAACGAATGGGCTGGAGACATAATTAGTAATGGAATAGATATCCATCTTCAAAAGTCTCGTTAAATTAATATCTTAAATAAGCAATATAACAGTGAGTATAATAGTCTTATAAGGTGAAGAAATAAAATATCTAACTAATATTTAAATCTTTCTTTAACATTGAGTATGCTTTAAGATAAATCTTATGACAGTAACTTTAAAAACTGAGGGAGATATTTCAAGCATTCAAATGGATGATGGAAAAGTAAACGTATTTTCTCCAGACATGATTCAAAATTTTAATGATATTTTGGATCAAATTCCTATTGATAAGGGCGCTGTGTTGATTACAGGGCGAGAAGGAATGTTTTCTGCTGGATTTGATTTGAAAGTAATGATGTCCAGTCCAGAAAATGCTGCTGCTATGGTGAAAAGTGGTTTTAAATTACTTATGAGAGTTTTTACTTTTCCAAGACCTATTGTTGCAGCTTGCAGTGGCCATGCAATAGCTCTCGGTGCTTTTTTGCTTTGCAGTTGTGATCATCGTATAGGATGTAAAGGAGATTTTAAAATTGGTGCAAACGAATTAAGAAATAATATGATTGTTCCAACGCCAATTCTTGAGCTAGCTAAATTTAGATTAATAAAATCACATAAACAAAGAGCATTATTAAATGCTGAAATGTATTCGATTGAAGATGCAGTAGCTCCTGGTTATTTAGATGAGGTTACTGATCAAGATAAGTTATTTGAGCTTGCTATGGCTAAAGCCAAAGACTTGGCAACGCTAGCGCATCCACAATACCTTCAAACAAAAAAACTTGATCAAGAGGATGTTGCGGCAAAAATATACTCAGGAATTGATACTCTTGGAGCAATTAATTAAGTAAAATCAATGAATTTTACGACATCTCTAGTATTTTACTTTATTTAGTATTATAAATCCCATCAAATCGAATAAGAGAAGAAAATGACTAAATGGTCAGTAAATAGTTGGAGAAATTTTGCAGCGAAACATCTGCCCGAATACCCTGACGCTAAAAAGCTCAAGAGTACGGAGGAGATGCTTAGAACTTATCCGCCTTTAGTATTTGCTGGTGAAGCAAGAGAATTAAAAAGAAATCTTGCGAAAGTAGCTGATGGTAAAGCTTTTCTTTTACAAGGAGGCGATTGCGCTGAAAGTTTTGATGATTTCAATGCAGATTATATAAGAGATACTTTTAAAGTTTTACTGCAAATGTCAGTCACATTGACTGCTGCAGGAAATTGTCCTGTAGTTAAAGTTGGAAGAATGGCTGGTCAATTTGCTAAGCCAAGAAGTGCACCTAAAGAAGAAATAGATGGAATAGAATTAGATAGCTATAAGGGTGATATAATTAATGATATGGAATTTACTGAAGATTCAAGAGTTCCTGATCCAGAAAGAATGATCAGGGCCTATACTCAATCTGCATCAACTCTAAACTTACTTCGAGCATTTGCAAAAGGTGGCTTTTCAGATTTGAACAAAGTTCATCAATGGAACATGGGATTTGTTGATGATAGTCCACAAGGGCAGAAGTATCGTGAAATTGCAAATAAAATTTCAGATACTTTAGCGTTCATGAACGCTATTGGTATTTCATCCCAAACAACTAGAAGATTACGAGCAGTAGATTTTTACACGAGTCATGAAGCTCTTTTACTTCCATATGAAGAATGTTTAACGAGAACGGACAGTACTACAGGTGAGGTATACGATACTTCAGCTCATATGGTTTGGATTGGAGACAGAACACGTCAACCCGATGGCGCACATGTTGAGTTTTGCCGAGGAATTAAAAATCCAATTGGCATCAAATGTGGTCCAACACTGGAATCAGACGAGCTTATGAAATTGATTGATATCCTTAACCCTGAAAATGAAGCAGGAAAAATTACTTTAATATGTCGTTTTGGAGCAGATAAAGTAAATGATGCTCTACCAAAGCTAATTAAACCTTTCTTAAAAACTGATCATAATCTTGTTTGGTCTTGTGATCCGATGCACGGAAATACAACTAAATCAAATTCAGGTTTTAAGACGCGTCCGTTTGAGAGAGTTTTACATGAAGTAGAGTCTTTTTTTGATATTCATCATGAAATGGGAACATACCCTGGTGGAGTCCATCTGGAAATGACTGGACAAAATGTTACAGAATGTATTGGTGGAGCTCAAGCCATTAAAGATGAAGATCTTTCAGCTCGATATCATACTCACTGTGATCCTCGATTAAACGCTAGTCAGGCAATAGAATTAGCTTTTTTAATATCTGATAAGCTGAGAGAATCTCAAGAAACAAGCAATCCTAAAATTACAATTGCTAAGTAATTACAACTAAATTATTTAGTTGTAGTATCAGTAAAATGTCAGACAAATTATCTATATTAATCGCTCAAACAAATCCGACAGTCGGAGATATTGACTATAATAAAAGTATAGTCTTAGAAACAATTAATCAAAATCATGAAGTAGATCTTATTGTCTTTTCTGAATTAATGTTAACTGGTTATCCACCTGAAGATCTAGTTTTAAAAACTGCATTTCAAAATAAATTCATGCAAGCTTTAAAAGAAATAAATTTATCTTTGGAAAATAAAAATTGTACAGTTATTTTAGGCATGCCTTGGGAAGAAGATGGCAACTTATATAATGCAGCAGTCGTTTTACAAAATGGTAAAATTGTTTTTAAGCATTTTAAAAATGCCCTTCCGAATTACGGTATCTTTGATGAAAAAAGAATTTTTTCACATGGTGAGGAAGTAAGTGCTTTTAATCTTAAAGGAATAAATCTTGGAATATTTGTTTGTGAAGATATTTGGGTTCACAATACACCCTCTAAGTTAAATGGATCTGGAATTGATTTAGCAATTTCAATTAATGCCTCTCCATTTGATATCAATAAGATGGAAGGACGGCTGGAAGCAGCAACTAATTTTTCCAAAGAAGCCAATGCACCAATTATTTATGTTAATCAAGTTGGTGGTCAAGATGAGATTGTTTTTGATGGCAATTCATTTTTAGCAGATCAAAATGGGCTGATTAAAAGATTGGGATACTGTGAGTCAATATATGAACGGATAGACTTTAATGTTAATGATAAATCATTTTCATTTAAGGAGAGTGAAGAGAATGCAATTGATAGTAATGATCTTATTTATTCAAATTTAATTCTTGGGCTAAGAGATTATGTAAATAAAAATAACTTCCCAGGAGTAGTAATTGGCATTTCTGGAGGCATAGATAGTGCTTTTAGTGCATGCGTAGCCGCTGATGCTTTAGGTCCTGATCGAGTTAAAGGAATCCTTATGCCATCAAAATTTACGAGCAATGCGAGTAATGAAGATGCTGATCAACTAGGAAAAAACCTTGGAATTGGTTTAGAAAGTATTTCAATTGAAGAAATTGTTAAAGCATACGATATCACTTTAGATCCCATATTTAAGGGTGCTGAAAAAGATATTACTGAAGAAAACATACAATCGAGAGCGAGAGGTTCCTTGTTAATGGCTTACTCAAATAAATTTGGACATATGGTGCTTACTAATGGAAACAAATCTGAGGTTTCGGTTGGTTATTCTACTTTATATGGAGATATGTGCGGTGGATTTTCAGTAGTAAAAGATTTATACAAGAGTGAGTTATACAAGTTGGCAGCATGGAGAAACAACTGTGTTCCGTCAGCATCTCTATTAGATAAGAAATCTGTAATACCTCAAAATATTATAACTAAAGAACCTACAGCTGAATTAAAGCCAAACCAGATGGATAAAGACACCTTGCCTCCTTATGAAGTACTTGATCAAATTCTATATTTGCTTGTTGAAAAAGAGAGTTCAATTTCAGAAATTGTTGATAAAGGTTTTGATTTTGAAGTTGTTACAAAAGTACAGAATATGCTTTATAATTCTGAATATAAAAGAAGACAGGCAGCTCCAGGAGTTAAGATTTCTGAAAGAAATTTTGGTTATGATAGAAGGTACCCAATCACCAATGCTTTTAGAGATAGTAAAGGTTCCTAGATTATGACAGTAACAACAAGATTTGCCCCAAGTCCTACGGGATTGCTACATTTAGGTAATATTCGAACTGCTTTAATAAACTGGTTATTTGCTAGAACCAATAACGGAAAATTCATTCTTCGAATTGACGACACTGACACTGAAAGGTCTAAAGAAGAGTATGTTTCAAAGATCAAGTATGATTTAGAGTGGCTTGGCATTGATTATGATGAGACTTTTAATCAGTCATCTCGTTTTGATATTTATCAAGAAAGATTTGAATTCTTGAAAGATCAAGGGAGAATTTATCCTTGTTATGAAACCCCTGAAGAATTAGAGCGTAAAAGAAAGCTTCAACTTGCTGCTGGAGGCAAACAAGTTTATGACCGTGCAGCATTAAAACTTACTGATCAAGAAAAAAAAGATTTTGAAAGTGATGGAAGGAAACCCCATTGGAGATTCTTAATGAAGTCTGAGAGTATTAAATGGAATGATATTTTAAAAGATGAGATAGAAATTGACTTAACAAGTTTATCAGACCCTGTTCTTTTTAGAGAGGATGGAGTTCCTCTATATACTTTTAGCTCAGCTGTCGATGATATAGATTTTAATATTACTAATGTAATCAGGGGAGATGACCATACAAGCAATACCGCTGTTCAGATTGAATTAATCAATGCCCTTGATAAAAATAACTTAGTTTTTGCGCACCACGCACTATTGAAAGCTTCTTCAGGAGATAAATTATCTAAGCGAGATAATGTTATTTCAATAGAAAGCTTTAGAGACATGAATATTGAACCTTTGGCAATATTGAGTTTACTTGCAACAATAGGGACCTCAAATTCAATTGAACTTAAAGATAGTATTGAGCAGATTATTAAAGAATTTAAGATTGAAACTATATCAACTTCACCTGGGCGCATTGAAACTGATCTTTTAAATGCACTAAACAAGAAACTTATCCAAAGTTATGAATTCAATAAAATTGAAGATCGTTTAGCAAAAGTTGATGAAAAAATTGATGACAAATTTTGGAGAGCAATTCGTGGAAATTTAAATACTGTAGAAGAAATTAAACAATGGACTGATATAGTTTATGACAGCAAGGTTATTGAACCAAAAGATAAAGAGTTTATTAGAATAGCAATTGACCTAATGCCTGATGAACCATGGGATGATGATACTTGGGATAAATGGACATCGGCGATTAAAGAAAAGACAAATCGTAAAGGTAAGGAATTGTTTCTGCCTTTGCGTGAGGCTTTTACAGGAGTTAGTCAGGGTCCAGAGATGAAGAAGCTTATCCAATTAATTGGCAGAAGTAAAATTATTGAAAGAGTGAAATTATAAAATGGCATTACAACTATACGATACATTTAGTAAGTCTAAGCGCCTTTTCGAGCCAATTGATGCATCGAATGTTAAGATGTATGTATGTGGTCCAACAGTTTACGATTATCCTCATGTCGGCAATGCTCGACCAGTTATTATTTTTGATATTTTATTTAGAGTTCTTCAAAATATTTATGGAGAAAATAAAGTTACATATGTTCGTAATATTACTGATGTTGATGATAAAATTATTGCCACTGCAAAAGAGAATAATGAAGAGGTAAACCATCTTACTGAAAGAACAATTAATTATTTTCATAACGATACAAGCTACGTGGGAACACTCAATCCAACAGTTGAACCTAAAGCTACTGATCATATAAATGAAATGATTAACATGATTGAAGTGCTAATTAAAAAAGGATTTGCATATGAGTCTGAAGGAAATGTTTTATTTTCAACAAGTAAATTTGATAATTATGGAAAACTTTCAGGAAAAAATCTTGAAGATTTAATAGCAGGAGCCAGAGTTGAGATAGAAAGTTTTAAGAAAGACCAGTCTGATTTTGTTTTATGGAAACCTTCCAAAGAAGGAGAGCCACAATGGGATAGTCCCTGGGGTAAAGGACGTCCAGGATGGCATATAGAATGCTCTGCAATGAGTAATAAATATTTGGGAAATAATTTTGATATTCATGGAGGGGGACAAGATTTAATTTTTCCTCACCATGAAAATGAAGTAGCTCAAAGTGAGTGCGCAAATAGTGAAATTTTTGCTAATTATTGGGTCCACAATGGTTTTGTTACTGTAGAGGGCAATAAAATGGCTAAGTCAGAAGGAAATTTTGTAACTATTAATCAATTAAAAGACAGATACCAAGGTGAAGTTATTAGATTGACTATGATGCTCACTCATTATCGCCAGCCATTGAACTGGACAGAGGAAAATTTAAAGGAGTCAAAAAAAATATTAGATAAATGGTATAAATTTATTTCTAATCTGAAGATTAAAACTACTAATTCAGGAAGTATATCAAATGAATTACTAGATTCACTGCATGATGATCTTAATACTCCACAAGCGATCTCAGTTCTTCACAAAATTTTTAAGAATTGTAATGACGATGATCAAAATTCAATTGACTTATTTATAAACTCAGCTCAATTCATTGGGCTAATGAGCAGTGACCCAGATGACTGGCTTAATTGGGGCAAAGACAGTTCAATAGATGAGAAGCGGTTAGGAATTTTGATAAAAAAAAGAGATGAAGCTAGAGCTAAGGGCAATTATGATGAAGCTGATGCAATAAGAAGCGAGATAGAAAATATGGGTATTATTTTAGAAGATAAAGATGGAAAAACTTCTTGGAAGTTGAAATAGATGAAAGAAAAATTATACATTTTTGATACAACCCTTCGAGATGGTGCTCAAACTTATGGGGTTGACTTTAACGTTGATGAGAAAAAGACTTTAGCTTTAAAGCTTGATGAACTTGGAGTGGACTACATTGAAGGCGGATGGCCAGGTGCAAATGCTACTGATACGGAGTTTTTTAATGAAAAAATGAAATTTAATAAATCAATTTTTACATCTTTTGGTATGACAAAAAAATCTGGAAGAAGTGCTGAAAATGATCCTGGTCTCGCATCACTTATGAATGCTGATACGCCATCAGTTTGTGTAGTTGGAAAGTCTTGGGATTTTCATGTTGATGTTGCACTAGAAATATCTAATGCAGAGAATCTTGAAAATATTGCTCAGTCAGTAAATTTTCTCTCACAAAATAATAAGGAGGTTCATTTTGATGCAGAACATTTTTTTGATGGATACAAAGCAAATTCTAATTATGCAATTCAGTGTTTAAAAGCAGCAATTGATAATGGCGCTCGCTGGGTAGTACTGTGCGACACGAACGGCGGAACACTTCCACATGAAGTTGAGAACATTGTATCTGAAGTAATAAATTCAATTCCAGGAGAGAAGCTTGGTATTCATGCTCATAATGATACAGGAAATGCTGTAGCAAATTCTTTAGCTGCTGTTAGATCAGGAGTAAGGCAGGTTCAAGGCACTATCAATGGATTAGGTGAAAGATGTGGAAATGCAAATTTAATATCTTTAATTCCAACATTTTTACTAAAGCCAGAATATGCTGAAACATATGATCTTTCTATAGAGACAGAAAAACTTGATCAGTTGACTGAGCTCTCAAGGCTTCTTGATGAAATTCTAAATAGAGTTCCAAATAGAACTGCTCCGTATGTAGGATCCTCCGCTTTTGCTCATAAAGGTGGGCTGCATGTTTCAGCGGTAAATAAAAACCCTAAAACATATGAACATATTGATCCTGAATTGGTTGGAAACAGTAGACAGATTATTATCTCTGAGCAGTCTGGTAAATCTAATATTATTTCAAGGTTAAAGTCAGCTGGAATTAATGTTGATGAAGATGATAAGACTATTCAGAAAATACTAGATCGTGTTAAGGAAAGAGAGTTTAATGGGTATTCATACGATGGAGCGGATGCATCTTTTGAGATACTCGTAAAAAAAGTTTTAGGAGAGATGCCTAACTTTTTTGAAGTCATTAATTTCAATATTAATGTCAATAATTCAGGCAAAGAAGGAAAAACTATTTCTCAGGCAGAAGTAAAATTAAAGATTGGTAATGATGAGTTGATAGGAAAAGGTGAGGGAGTTGGTCCAGTAAACGCACTTGATAACGCCTTACGAAATAATTTTCAGTCGAGTGGATATTCAGAATTAATCAAAGACTTATCACTAATTGATTATAAAGTTCGTATATTGAATACTGGAACTGATGCTACAACAAGAGTTTCGATTGAGAGCTCTGATAACAATAAGAAAAGTTGGTTTACTATCGGTGTTTCAGAAAATATTATTGAGGCTTCGTTTAGAGCACTTATTGATAGTGTTGAATATAAACTAATGAAAGAGAAAGCTCAGCCCTTAAATTAATTTATGTTTAAAAACATCTCAATCATTTTGGTTGATGTTCAATTACCTGAGAACATAGGACTGGTTGCACGTTCAATGTTTAATTTTGGAATTACTAACTTAATATTAGTTAATCCTAAGATAAGTTTACCATCAGAAAAAGCTGAGGCTGTGGCTGTAGATGCTGTTGATCTAGTAAAGAATGCAAAAATATATAATAATCTAAGAGACGCCTTAGAGAACTTTACTTATTCTTTTGCATTTACTGCTAGGCATAGAGATATGAATAAGGAATTTATTAATAGCCAAGAAATTATCTCAGAAATTTATGTTCATCATAAAGAAGATAATTTAGGTATAGTTTTTGGAGGGGAAGCTTCAGGTTTAACTAACGAACACTTATCCCTTGTTTCGAAATGTGTTACAATTAATACTCATTCAAACCTCTCATCTTTAAATCTATCTCATGCTGTTTCAGTATTTTGTTACTCACTTTTTTCGCATAAAGAATCTTTAAATAGTAATTCTAATTTACATAATCTTGATGACTCTCCTAAGAATGAGCTTATTTATTTTTTTGATCATCTTGAGCAAGAACTGGAAAATAGAGGTTTTTTTGAACCTCCGGAAAAAATGCCTAAAATGAAGCAAAATTTAAGAAATCTATTTCATCGTGCCGACTTAAATGAACGTGAAATTGCCACTCTTAGAGGGGTAATTACAGCTCTTACCTCATATGATAAATCAAAGAAAACCTAGGATTGTGGTTTGACAATGCTCAATAAACGAGTATAAACCACGGATCGTTATATATGACAAAAAGAATAGCACAAAAACATAAAATAGATAGACGTCTAAGCGTTAACTTATGGGGAAGACCTAAAAGTCCTTTCAATCTAAGAAAATACAAGCCGGGTCAGCATGGACAGAAACATTCTGGAAAACTATCTGATTTTGGAGTTCAGTTAAATGCGAAACAAAAACTTAAAGGTTATTATGGCAATCTCAATGAGAGGCAGTTTCGAAACTGCTATAAAGAAGCTATTAGACAAAAAGGGGACTCAGGAGAAAACCTTATAGCTATTTTAGAACGTCGACTTGATACAATCGTTTATAGATCCAAGTTCGTCCCAACTGTATTTGCTGCAAGACAATTCATCAATCATGGTCATGTTAAAGTAAATGGCAAAAGAGTTAATATTGCCAGTTGTCTTCTAACTGAAGGAGATGTTGTAGAAATAAAAGATAAATCAAAAGAACTAGCCATTGTTGTTGAATCCATCAAAAGTCAGGAAAGAGATATTCCAGGCTATATCAGCGTTGATGAAAAAAAACTTTCTTCAACTTTTGTACGCGTCCCTCAATTTGCTGAGGTTCCTTATGCAACTCAAATGGACCCCAAACTCGTTATTGAGTATTACTCAAGATAATCTTACAATCATTATATGAGTGCCAAGTCTTGGTTTTCTGATGACTATCAGGAAGCTAGAAATCGTTTTTTAGATTCAATTGAAGATCTTAAAGATAGAGGGTTTGAAGTAATTCAGGAACAACTTCCTTTAAACCTTAAGGGACCGCAGGGTGAAGATTTGATAATTGATCTTGCTGTCATTGGATCATTAGAAAGTCAAAATTTATTACTGTATAGTTCTGGAATACACGGGGTTGAAGGGTTTGCAGGTTCAGCCATTCAACTATCTGTTCTTGATCAAATTAAAAAACAACAGCCTTTTTCAGATTACTGCATTGTATTTATTCATATTATAAACCCTTATGGAATGGCTTGGCATCGTCGGGTCAATGAAAATAATGTTGATTTGAATAGAAACTTTTTAATAAATCATAAAGGCGAGCCAGAAGGATACAAATTAATTGATAAATTTATAAATCCAAACACAATCCCTTTCAAATTTGACCCTTCTTTTCTTATACAAGGATTAACATTACTTATTAAACATGGTTTCACGAACGTGAAACAATGGTTTGCTCAGGGACAATATACCCGTCCTAAAAGTTTACAATTTGGAGGAGATAAAATCCAAACCGGACCTGAATTAATACTAAATTGGTTAAAACTAAATTTAAAAAATACTAAAAAAATCTTTGGTATTGATCTCCATACCGGGCTAGGCCCATCAGGATACGATACAATTTTAGTTCCTGATGATATTAATTCAATTGACTATCAAGTTTTAATAAATTTGTTTGGCGATCATGTTGCTGCACTTGATCCGGACAAAAGTGTTGGCTACAAGATAACAGGTGATATTCACTCAGGAATTATAAAACAATTCTCTTCAATAGAGTGGCTTTGTATTACCCAAGAATTTGGAACATTTGGACCAACTAAAGTTTTTAAAAACTTAAGAGCAGAAAATAGATGGACCCAAAATAATAAACTTAAGGATCAAAATAAAATTCTAAACCATTGGAGTAGAAAAAATTTACTTAATACTTTTAATCCAAAAGACTCAGTTTGGCAGGAAAAATTAATTTCCCGTGGGAATACAGTATTTAAGATAGCTCAAGATTATATTAAATATCAATTTTAATTAACTATGCGGAATTTCTTTTGATTTTAGAACTTCAGACAATTCACCATTTTTATACATATCTTGTATAATATCACAGCCACCAATGAACTCGCCTTTAACGTATAATTGAGGAATAGTTGGCCAGTCAGTAAATGTCTTAATTCCATCTCGCAGATCATCACTCTCAAGAACATTAACATCTTTAAAATCTATGTTCATGAAAGACAAAGTATTCACCACAGCATTAGAAAATCCACATTGAGGTGTTTCTTTAGTTCCCTTCATAAATAGAACCACATCATTTTGTTCTACGATATTCTTAATATCCTTTTGCACTTGATCATTCATAGAATAAGAAATAGCTATTTTTTCAATTTATTCAATAATAAATATTAATTCGTTTCTGAAATATATTCTTTAATTTTTTGAAAATTTGTCAAACCAATCAGTATGATGCCTTGAAAGAGCTTTTATATCAATTTCACCAATTGATTCAATTTTTAGGCTTGATCCTTCAATAACTCCTACTTTTTCTATCTGTACATTATGATCTCTTGCCTGGTTTTCGAAATTATTTAATTTATCTTTTGAAACCTCAACTAGATATCTCGCTTGGTCTTCACCAAAAAAATAACCATGTAAAAATTCTTTTTTGATATCGATATAAATGCCTTTATTGCCTGCTAAGCACATTTCCGCTATTGCAATAAGTAATCCGCCTTCTCCTAGATCATGAACAGATTGAAAAGTATTCTGATTAATACAATTCAGAACAAATTCTCCATTTTTTAATTCTTCTTCGAGGTTTATAGTGGGAGGTCCTCCATCTTCTCTATTTTTAACAATCGATAGATATTGACTGTTCCCTAAATGGTTACGACTTTCCCCGATTACAAATACAATATTACCTTCAGATTTGAAATCAATAGTCATAGTCTTAGATAAATCCCTAATTAGTCCAACACCGCCAATCACAGGAGTTGGATAAATGCCCACTCCATTTGTTTCATTGTATAAAGATACATTTCCAGAAATAACTGGGTATTTTAGTTTAGAGCATGCTTCTCCCATGCCTCGAATACATTCAACAAACTGACCCATTATTTCTGGCTTTTCGGGATTACCAAAATTCATACAGTCGGTAATAGCAATTGGCATAGCTCCTGAAGCTATAAGATTTCTCCATGTTTCGACTACTGCATGTTTTCCTCCCTCAAATGAATTATGCTTACAGTATGTTGGAGAGCAATCAGTACTTATAGCTATTCCTTTATTGGTCCCATGAACTCTAACTACTGCCGCATCTGATCCAGGCCTTACGACTGTGTCAGCCATTACCATGTGATCATACTGTTCCCATATCCATTTGCGACTACATAAATTTGGATGACTAACCATCAAAATTAATTCATCTAATATTTTTTTATCATCAAATTCATTGGGATTAAAAATCACTGGTGGCGATGGTTTGCTAACTATATATTCCCTTTGATATTCTGGTGCATCCTCAACTAAGATATTAATTGGGATACTTGCTTCTTCATTTCCATTCATATGTAATACAAGGTTTTTAGTATTTGTAACTTCACCAATTACCTCAAATTCAAGATCCCATTTTTTAAAAATCTCACGTGCCATTTTTTCTTTTGAAGGATCTATAACCATCAACATTCGCTCCTGGCTTTCGGAAAGCATTAGTTCATAAGCTGTCATATTCAGAGCTCGCATAGGAACTTTTGATAGATTAATGTCTATTCCTACGTTTCCTTTAGATGCCATCTCTATTGATGATGAAGTTAAGCCTGCTGCACCCATATCTTGAATAGCAATAATTGCTTCCTCTTTCATTAACTCTAAACAAGCTTCAAGCAAAAGTTTTTCTGTAAAAGGATCTCCAACTTGAACTGTAGGCTTCTTATCTTCAGAGTCTTCATCGAATTCAGCCGAAGCCATTGTTGCGCCATGTATTCCATCCCTACCAGTTTTAGATCCAACGTAAACGACAGGATTTCCTATTCCAGCAGCAGCAGAATAAAAGATCTTATCTTTTTTTTGCTATCCCAACAGTCATTGCATTCACTAGAATATTACCATTGTATGAGGGATGAAAATTAACCTCACCACCAACGGTTGGCACGCCAATACAATTGCCGTATCCCCCAATACCACTCACAACACCTGATAGTAAATGTTTTGTTTTAGGATGCTCTGGCTCTCCAAATCTTAACGCATTTAAATTGGCTACTGGACGAGCACCCATTGTGAAAACATCCCTAAGTATTCCTCCAACCCCAGTAGCTGCTCCTTGATATGGTTCAAGAAAGGATGGATGATTGTGACTTTCCATTTTAAATACTGCTACATCTCCATCATCAATATCAATTACCCCTGCATTTTCACCAGGTCCTTGAACGACACGTTCGCCAGATGTAGGTAATTTTTTAAGCCAGAATTTAGAAGACTTGTATGAGCAATGCTCATTCCACATTGCACTGAAAATTCCAAGTTCAGTAAGGTTGGGCTCTCTTCCAAGACCTTCAACAATTCTCTCAAATTCATCAATTTTAAGACCATGATTTTCTACCAAAGACTGCTCTGTCTCAAATTGCCAATTTTGATTAGTCACTTAATTAAAAATACTTTCAAAAATTATTTTTCCATCATCGCAGCCATGTATCTTCTCAGCTGCACGCTCTGGGTGAGGCATCATCCCTAAAACATTTTTATTTTCATTCAAAATTCCGGCAATATTAGCCAACGAACCATTAGGATTAGAACTTTGCTCGACATTTCCAGTTTCATCACAATATTGAAATGCAATTTGATCATTGTCTTCAATTTTTTTTAATTGTTCGGATGTTGCAAAAAAGTTGCCTTCGTTATGAGCAATAGGCATCTTTGCTAACTTAGACTTTCTTGTAAAAACTGAACTTTTATTTTTAGATTTAATTAAAACATCTTGGCATATGAAGCTTAGACTACTGTTTCGCATAAGTGCTCCATCCAATAATCCACTTTCGATTAGAATTTGAAATCCATTACATATCCCTAAAACAGGTACTCCTTCCTTTGCTTTCTTTACTACATCTTGCATGATTGGTGATGTCGAAGCCATAGCCCCACATCTTAAATAATCACCGTACGAAAATCCTCCTGGAACAACTATCAAATCTGAATGATCAATCGATGTTTCTTTATGCCAAAGCATTTCAGGTTTCTGGCCAGAGATACTTTTTATTGCTACTGCAACGTCACGATCGCAATTAGATCCAGGAAATACAATGACATGAGATTTCATCAATTTATTCTATTTCTATTTTATAATCTTCAATGACTAAGTTTGCTAAAAGCTTTTCACACATTTCACCAAGTTGTTTTTGCGCATCATCCTTATCTTTATTATTTAGTTTAATTTCAATGAATTTACCTTGTCTGACATCTTCAACATTATTAAAACCAAGCGATTTTAGTGAATTTGCAATTACAGACCCTTGAGGGTCCAGAACGTCTTTTTTAAGTGTAATATAGATTTTGGCGAGCATTAAGATCTTATTGCACGATTCCTAATCTGGAAGCAACTTCTTCATAAGCCTTAATAAGACTTCCAAGATTGCGTCTAAATACATCTTTATCCAACTTCTTTTTTGATTTTTTATCCCATAGACGACATGAGTCAGGACTAATCTCATCTGCGAGTACAATCTTTTTAGGATTTGAGGTTAATCTTCCAAATTCAATTTTGAAATCCACTAATACAATTTTTTTCTTAATAAACAGACTACTTAGTATTTTATTTATCTTGGTTGAAATCTTATCAATCTTTTTAAGCTCAGATTTTGTAGCCCATCCAAACGCTTCAACGTGATCTCTTGAAATCATCGGATCATCCAAACTGTCTTCTTTATAATAGTATTCAAGAAGAGGTTTTTTCAATTTAGTGCCTTCTTTTAATCCAAGTTTTTTTGCAATTGATCCTGCAACTATGTTTCTAACAACAAACTCTATTGGAATAATCTCACATTTTTTAATTAGTTGTTCACGCTTATTTAGTCTTTTTTTAAAGTGAGTTTCTATACCCTTAGACATTAAATGTTCCATTATATGTTCAGAGATTAAATTATTTAGAATCCCTTTACCGCTAAAAATCTTATGTTTTTTTTTGTTATAAGCCGTAGCGTCATCTTTAAAAACTTGAATAAGAGTATTTTTAGAAGGCCCTTTTAAAATTTTCTTTGCTTTACCTTCATATAGAGTTTTGCTTGGCGACATTTAAGGTGACATTTATTATTGTTTAGATAAAATGACTATATAGAATATGAATATAATTTGAAATATTAATTAATAGCCATGAAAAAGTTAGATGAAAGAAAAAAGGGATTTGAAGGTAAGTTTGCTAGAGATCAGGAATTAGAATTTAAAATTCTTGCAAGACGAAATAAATATCTTGGAGTTTGGGTTGCTGAGAAACTTGGCCTTTCAGGTGATTCTGTACAGGAATATACTTCAGAAGTATTAAAATCTGATCTTGAAGAAGAAGGGGATATGGATGTCTTTAGAAAAGTGAGAAAAGATTTTGATGATAAGCAAATTTCTATATCTGATGATGAATTAAGACAAAGTATGGATCAGTTTTTACTTCAGGCTAAAGAAGAAATTATTGGAAAAGATAATATTTAAAACTAGGAGAAGAGAATGCCTATAATGTTGGCAAAAGTTAAGAAAAAAAGTCGAACGAGGAAA
Source organism: uncultured Pelagibacteraceae bacterium (assembly GCA_902634045.1). Lineage (GTDB taxonomy): Bacteria > Pseudomonadota > Alphaproteobacteria > Pelagibacterales > AG-422-B15 > CACPJE01. Next base: position 21,024 of record CACPJE010000007.1, on the reverse strand, counting down.
GCTACTCCCGTTAGAAAAAAGAAAGTAACCAAAAAAAAATCAGTAAGGAAGAAACCTAGCAAGCTTAATATTAAAGGGCTAGCTTCACGATTTAAACTTGGTCCAAATAATTGGATTGTATTCTACTATGCAGCTTCTTATGTTGGAATTTTTGGATTATTTGCTTTGGCGATTTATTATTCTAATTAAAATATTTATTTAAATACCTTTTTAAATATGTAATTAGTTCGGCGGATTGCATGCTTGTAGTCTAATATCTTATCTATTTCTTTTTTTGATAATAATTTATTTATTTCAGAATCTTTTTCTAACACTTTTATAAAGTCTTCGTTTGTTTTCCATACTTGCATTGCATTTTTTTGAACGAGCTTATATGCCTTTTCACGAGTAATTCCTTTTTGAGTTAGAGCTAGCATTAACCCTTCAGACATTGGCAATTTATTAAGTCTATTCAAGTTTTTCATCATGTTCTTAGGATAGATAATTAGGTTTTTAACAATTCCACTCATCCTTGATAAAGCGAAGTCGAGTAAAATATTCGCATCAGGTGCCATTATTCTTTCAACACTTGAATGAGAAATATCTCTTTCATGCCATAATGCTATATTTTCCATAGAGGGAAGGGCATAGCTTCTTATCAATCTAGCTAGTCCTGTTAGATTTTCAGATAAAACAGGATTTCGTTTATGTGGCATAGCAGATGATCCTTTTTGATCTTTTGAGAAAAATTCTTCAACTTCTAGTACTTCAGTGCGCTGTAAGTGTCTTATTTCAGTTGCTAGACGCTCTATTGAACTTGCAATTATTGCAAGCGTTGAGAAATATACTGCATGCTTATCTCTTGGAATAATCTGAGATGATATTTTTTCAGATTTAAGTCCAAGTTTTTTTGAAACATATTGTTCTACTCTTGGATCAATATTAGCGTAGTTTCCTACTGCTCCAGAAATTGCGCAAGTTGATATTTCGACAGTTGCTAAACTTAAGCGGTCTTTGTTTCTTTTGAATTCTTCATAGAATGATGCCATTTTTATGCCAAATGTTGTAGGTTCAGCATGGATCCCATGGCTTCTGCCAATACAAGGTGTATTTTTATGTTTAAGGGCCACTTTTTTTATTGATTTTAATAGATTGGACAATTCTTCATCGAGAATTTTTGCAGATTTTTTTAATTGAATATTAAATGCTGTATCCAATATATCTGAAGACGTCAGGCCTTGGTGTAGGAATCTAGCTGGAGGTCCGGCATATTCAGAGATTGATGTAAGAAAAGCTATCACATCGTGTTTGACCTTCTTTTCTATTTGATCAATCCTTTTTTCATTTATCTTTGCTTTTGATTTAACTTTTCTAGCGGTACCTTTTGGAACAGTGCCTAATCTTTCCATTGCTTCACAAGCATAAAGTTCTATATCAAGCCATATTTGGAATTTGCTTTTTGAGCTCCAAATCTCTGTCATTGGAGTTCTCGAGTATCGAGGGATCATATATTATTTGTTTTAATCTTTTATTTAGGGTTTATCAAGGCCTGCTGGAGATTTTGTAAATATTTCAAATCCTTCTTTTGTGACCCCTATGCTATGTTCAAATTGTGCAGATAAGGTCTTATCTTTGGTTACTGCTGTCCAGCCATCCTTTAACATTCTTACATCATATTTTCCAACGTTAATCATTGGCTCTACAGTAAAAAACATTCCTTCTTCAATAGATTCGCCTTCACCTTTATTTCCATAATGAAGAATATTTGGAAACTCATGAAATACTTTTCCTAGTCCATGTCCACAAAAATCTCTTACAACACTATATTTTTGTTCCTCTGCAAATGATTGAATAGCGAAACCCAAATCTCCAAGTTTTTTTCCTGGAGATATTTCTTCAATACCTTTATGCATTGCTTCAAAAGTACAATCAATTAGTCTTTGAGCTTTAGAGCTAATATTTCCAACCGGAAACATCCTACTCGTATCTCCATGCCAACCATCTAGGATTACCGTTACATCAATATTAACTATATCACCAGATTCTAAAATTCTTGAAGAGGGGATCCCATGACAAATCACGTGATTAATCGAAGTACATACTGACTTTGGAAATCCTTTATAAAATAGTGGACCTATTAATCCACCATTCTTATTAATAAATTCAAATGCTTTATTATCTACTTCCTCAGTAGTAACTCCTGGCTTCACAATATCTACTAGCATATCTAAGGTTGATGCAGCTAAGTGACCAGCCTTCCGCATGCCCTCAAAATCATTTCTATGATGTATTGTCTTATTCATTTTCTTTAAACTTCAGTTTTTTATCTATTTTAATTTTATTACTTTCAAATTTGCAACTGTAACAAAGAATTTCAACACCTGATTTTATAGCTTTTTTTAAGTTTGAGTTATACTTTTCATCAATTTCTTTTGCAATCCGAAAATATTTGCAATCATCTCTTTGAATGAGATATAGCATAACTGCACGTGTTTTTTTATTTTTTATCTTTTGAAGTTCCTGTAGATGTTTACTTCCCCTTTCTGTAATTGCATCTGGGAATTCTGCAACACCTCTTGTTAAAGATAGGGTAACATTCTTAACTTCTATATATATTTGTTCACCAATATTATTATTGATTAAGAAATCTATCCGGGAATTTTCCCCATATTTAACTTCTCTTTTTAAATCTAATATTTTTTTTAGGTCTTTAACTTTATTTGAAATCAAGGCTTCTTCGACAATTCTATTTGCTCGATGAGTGTTAACACCAACATTTGCTCCATTAGATCTAATTATTTCTAATGTATATTTAAGTTTTCGATTTGGATCATCTACTTTAGTTAATTTTACTTTATTGCCTTCTTTTAGTAGCCCTAGCATTGATCCAGTGTTAGGACAATGTGCAGTAACTATTTCTTTATTATTATCAAGTTGAACATCTACGAAAAATCTCTTATACCTCTTGATGAATTTTCCAGATATAAATTTTTTGTTTGGTTGGTCCATTAAATTATGAAAGCTGCATTAATAATTATAGGTAATGAAATTTTGTCTGGGCGTACCCAAGATAAAAACTTATCATATCTTGCAAATTGGTTGAATGAAATAGGTATTCAATTATCTGAGGTGAGAGTTATAAGAGATGAAGAAGAGGTTATCATAGAGACTGTCAATTATCTTAGAAAAACCTATGATTATGTTTTTACAACGGGAGGCATAGGTCCTACTCATGATGACATAACATCATTAAGTATTGCAAAAGCATTTAATGTAGATTTAGAAATTAACGATAAAGCTCTATCTATATTAAAAGAATATTACAAGGATTCTGAGTTAACTGATGCTAGAATGAAAATGACCATGATACCTAAAGGCGCAGAGTTAGTGGAAAATCCAGTCAGTAAAGCTCCAGGGTTTAAGATGGAAAATGTTTTTGTAATGGCTGGAATTCCTTCTATCATGCAAGGGATGCTTGAAGGAGCAAGAAAGCATCTCAAGGGAGGAGATATCATTAAGTCAGTATCTGTTGATGTTTTTACTCCAGAAAGCAATGTCGCTGATGAGCTAACTAAGCTACAAGATAAGTATAAAAATATTGAAATAGGGAGTTATCCATTTACAAAGGAAAATAGATTTGGAACATCTCTAGTTTTGAGATCAAAAAATGAGCAGTTGCTCGAAGAGTGCAAATTAGAATTATTAAAAATCGTTGATAAATTTAAGTCATAATTACTACTAATAATTAGATTAATTATTAACTCATTGTTTTTATTTAACTTTTATCTATTTTAAAGCTTTACTTAGTTTAATTTAGAAATAAAATTTGTCTAATTTTATAAAATTAAAGGGGATTCATTTAATATGGACAAAATTTTAATGCTTAACCCTGGAGATCATGTAGCCATTTCTTTTTGGCTAATCTCTATGGCCATGGTTGCTGCGACTGCCTTTTTCTTTCTAGAAAGAGACAGAGTATCGGCCAAGTGGAAAACGTCTCTAACAGTAGCTGGATTAGTTACTGGTGTAGCGGCGTGGCACTACTTCTATATGAGAGGTGTTTGGGTGGAAACTCAAGATTCACCAACTGTACTTCGTTACATTGACTGGTTAATCACGGTACCTCTTCAAATCGTTGAATTTTACGTAATACTTGCTGCTGTTACTACTGTTGCTGTAGGATTATTCTGGAGATTGCTTGTTGCTTCTATAATAATGCTTGTCTTCGGTTATCTTGGAGAAACAGAAGCAATGAACCAAACTTTAGCCTTCGTAATCGGAATGGCAGGTTGGTTGTATATCGTTTACGAAATTTTTGCAGGTGAAGCTAGCAAAGCGAATGCTGGAAGTGGAAATGCTGCTGGACAAGCAGCATTTAATGCTTTGAGATGGATTGTTACAGTTGGATGGGCAATTTATCCACTCGGTTATGTTTTAGGTTATTTCACCCCTGGTGGAGTAGACGCTGAGTCTCTAAACCTAATTTACAACCTTGCAGACTTTATAAATAAAATTGCATTTGGAATGGCTATTTATGTAGCCGCTGTTTCTGATAGCAATTAATAATTTGTAAATTAACTATCTAAAAGGGGCCTTCGGGCCCCTTTTTTTTATTCCCGCAGTGTGCACAAAGGACTAGTAGCCAATTCAATTAATCGATATAAACTAGTGACTGATGGCCTCATGGCGGAATTGGTAGACGCAAAGGACTTAAAATCCTTTGGGATTTATTCCCGTCCCGGTTCGAGTCCGGGTGAGGCCACCATTAAATTTAGGATTTGAATTCTCAAATTCTTATGATATTTAATTTAGTAATGAAAAATTTTAAATTATTTCTTTTATCTATAGCTACTCTCTGTCTCCTAGGAACTATAAGTTTTGGAGACAGCCTTGAAAATGCTTTTCTAACTAAAACTAATAAATTCATAGATACTTTAACTGCAAATTTTGTGAATCTTGTTAGAGGAAATGATCGAGTCCAATATTTAGATTTAAAAGTTGATGTTCAAGAAAGTTTAAAGCCTACAATTTCTATGACTAATGTTAATAGAATATCAGAGAAAAAAAATAGTGCTTTTTTTAACCAAAACTCCCTATCTCTTCATGATAATGACCAAACAATCAACTTTGGATTAGGCTACAGATCACTTATGAACGATGACAAAATAATGTTAGGAGGCAATGTCTTTCTAGATTATTCATTTGATGAACAACATCAAAGACAGGGGGCGGGGGTAGAAGCTATTTCCAGTGTATTTGATTTACGAGGAAACTACTATGACGCTACAAGCGGAATACAAACGCTTGGAGATGGAAGCACAGAAGAAGCATTGGACGGGTGGGATGCTCGTCTTGATTATCATTTACCAGTATCAAATGATGTCAGCATATTTGCAGGTCTTTTTGAATTTGAAAATGCAGCTGGTACCTTTGAATTAGATGGTGAAAAATATGGTCTTTCAGGAAGAATTGATAGATTAAGTTTTGAAGCAGGTTATGTAGATGATAATAAAACTGGAGATGGTTCATTTGCAAACATTACTTATGTATTTCCTCTAGGGGCTAATCAAAGAATAAAATCAAATTCTACGGGAAGCTTTATGGAATATGTTAGTGTGAGAGATAGGCTGTATGATCCAGTTAAAAGAGAAAATAAAATTAGAGTTGTTAAGATAAGTGCTGCAAATATTGTAGTAAGTGGCTTTTAAAGTAAAAATTATGAGTAAAATAATTTCTAATATCCTAATATATTCATATTTAATGATTTTCAGTCTATTTTTTAGTTTTGCTCACGCTGAAGATACATTAGGAGATAGTGTAGAAAATCTTAAAACCTGTGGTGAAGGTAAAACTTACGATGAAGATTCAGACTCATGCGGCGGACCTTGTGCAGTTAATGATTCTGGAGCAATAATTATCGCAAGCAATGGCTTGCCATATGACGCTGGAAATTCAGCAGCATATAGAGATAGTTGTAACATGATACCTGATTTGTATCGGGTAACACTTTATAAAGGTGGATTATGTACTTCAGATCCATATTCTGCTTCAGGTACATCCGTTGATTATACTTCTAATTGTGATTTATTTTTTAGCGATGACAATGGTAAAGCAATTACTCTGACTAATCAAGGTGACGGTACTGCAACTGCTAGCCCTTCTTTAGTTGAAGATGGCGTTAATCTTGGCATTAAAACTTATACTCATGCCTTCATGGTAATGAGTAATCACTTACAAATTAAACATGATCAAGTTTATGACTTTAGTGCAACTACAACTGCTACAGCCATGAGGGGTGGAGGAGATGCTATTACAACGGGTACTACTTGTTGGACAATTGATAGAACTTCTACTTTTTCAAATTTAGATGGAACTACTGGGGCTAATCATGGTTCAGTGGCTTTGAGAACAGGTGATGGCTCAGCAGCTGAGGCTAGTACTAAGTGTGGTTCTGCAGTTGATGGTACATTTGACTATGCAACAGAAATTATTGAAACATTTGGTGAAGCAAATGGTAATTGGAATGCTAGTGCCGTAACATCTCGTTGGCCTTATGCAGCCTCATCTCTTGGAGGAGGAAATAAAGCAGCAATATTAATACAGTCAGATTTAGAGACTGTGGCTACAACTATGGAAAATGGTGTTGCTTTGCTGTATGCCGTTGATTTAACTAATCCATTAGTTATTACAGAAGATACTACTCAGTTTAACATTGGTTTTGGTTTATCGGGATCAGTCAGTGTGGATTTCACAACTCAAGATGGTGCAGATTTTCTCTTTATCACTAAGCACGGCGCAGATCCAGTAGATATTCTTTTTACTGCGAATTAAAATTTAAACTGTTCATTCAAAATTCTTTCTTCGAATGAATGTTGGGCATCAAATAAAAGCTGAATAGATTTTTGGTTATCTTGTTTTATTGTAACAGACTCAATATCTCTAAATTCAGTACTATCGGCAACGACACTAACGGGACGTTTTTTGTTGTCAATAATTTCAAATTTAACTTCTGAATTGTTATTTAGTATAGCTCCTTTCCATCTTCTTGGTCTAAAAGCACTAATAGGAGTTAATGCTAATACATCTGCATTAATTGGAAGAATAGGTCCATGAGCAGAAAGATTGTAAGCTGTGCTACCCGATGGTGTTGATAGCAATACGCCATCACACACTAGTTCTTCTAATCTCACATTTTTATCTATTGAAATTTTAATCTTAGCAGCCTGATGAGTTTCTCTAAGTAAAGATACTTCATTAATTGCTATAGCACTATGTTCCGATCTATCTGTTGTTTTAGCGATCATTGATAATGGTTTAATTTTTATTGATTGCGACGAATCTAACCGTTGTATTAGATCTTCATCATTAACTGTATTCATTAAAAAGCCGACACTTCCATAATTTAATCCAAATAGAGGTAAGTTTTTGTCCATTTGATTTTTTATTGCTTCAAGCATAAATCCATCACCGCCAAGAACAACGATAACGTCGGCACTATCAGCAGAATTGCTTCCAAATTTTTTCTCTAGAATTTCTTTTTTCTTTTGAGCATCTGCATTATTTGAAGCTAAAAAGAATGGTTTTTGTAATTTCATATTTAATTATCTATAAAAAAATAATTGTTTATCTTAAAATAACTATGAATTGAACCTCAAAATAATATATTGCAAAATAAATGATTAAAAACCGCTATATTCTATCAATAGATCAGGGAACAACCAGTTCAAGAGCAATAATATTTGACCTTAATGGTGAAATTCTAGCCCAGAAGAATTTTGAGTTTAAGCAATATTTTCCTAAAAATGGATGGGTAGAGCATGATCCAAAAGAAATTTTGGAAACCACAACCCATGCAATTAATCATGTCATAGCAGAGTCTCGAATTAAAGCTACAGAGATTTGTACTGCTGGGATTACTAATCAAAGAGAAACAGTAGTTGCTTGGGATAAGTCAAATGGTCAGCCAGTTTATAATGCTATTGTGTGGCAAGATAGAAGAACGGATGAGATTTGTAAGGACTTAAGGAACAAAAATTTAACTGAAGATATTCAAAATAAAACAGGTCTTATCATTGATCCTTATTTTTCAGCAACCAAGATCAAATGGATCATAGAAAACGTAGATGAAGCAAAAAAAATTATTAGCAGCAACAATTTATTGGTTGGAACAATAGATAGCTGGCTGATTTGGAATTTAACAAAAGGATCTTCACATTTTACTGATGCAACCAATGCTTCAAGAACAATGTTGTATAATATTAATAGTGACCAGTGGGATAATGATTTACTAAAATTATTAAATATTCCTAATGAAATTTTGCCAGAGGTAAAAAACTCGTCGGATAATTTTGGAATCATCCATAAAGAATTCTTTGGACACGAAATTCCAATTGAAGGAGTTGCTGGAGATCAGCAGGCAGCATCTTTCGGCCAATTATGTTTTGAGAGAGGAATGATTAAATCTACATATGGCACTGGGTGTTTTATGTTGATGAATACAGGAGATGAAATGATGATCTCTAAATCTAATCTTTTATCTACTACAGCATATAAAACGTCTTTTGAGAGAAAATTTGCGCTTGAAGGAAGTATATTTAATGCTGGAACGGTAGTTCAGTGGATGAGAGATGAGCTTAGTTTCTTTAAAGACTCTTCAGAAGTTGAGAGTTTAGCAGAAAGAAGTAGTAATAATATTTACTTTGTTCCAGCATTTACTGGATTAGGCGCTCCATATTGGCGTTCAGATATAAGGGGATCAATTCATGGAATTACGAGAGATACAACTAAAGCTGATATAGCTCTTGCAGGATTGAAATCAATTTGCTTTCAAACTAAGGACTTATTTAATTGTTTGATCAAAGATACTGGGATGGAGACTAAAGATTTTGTAATGCGAGTAGATGGAGGGATGTCAAGAAACAATCTAATGATGCAGTACCTATCAGATATTTTGAGAATTAAAATAGAGCGTCCAGTAAATCAAGAATCTACCGCTACAGGAGCAGCATACTTAGCTGGTTTACAATCAGGGATGTATAAAAATATTGCAGAGCTGGAGTATTTATGGAAAACTGATAAAGTTTTTGAGCCTACAGATTTAAAGGATCAAGTTAATGATGAGTATAATTGTTGGTTAGATGTAGTTAAGAAAGAAATGGGATAATTATGGTTGATGTAAAAGCAACAGTATCAAAAGAAGAATGGGAAATGCGAGTTGATTTAGCGGCATTCTATAGAACAATTCCATATTTTGGCTGGGATGATTTAATCTTTACTCATATTTCAGCTAAAGTTCCAGGAACAGAAGATCATTTTTTAATTAATCCATATGGCTTTTTGTTTGAAGAGATTACTGCTTCAAGTCTGGTTAAGGTAGATTTAAAAGGTAAAATTATAAGTGAAACAAATAACTTTATAAACCCAGCTGGATTTACTATTCACAGTGCAATTCATGAGGCTAGAGAAAATGCACATTGTATTGTACATCTTCACTCAAATGATGGTGTTGCCGTTGCTTCTCTTAAGGATGGATTATTGCCATTGTCTCAAACAGGGATGTTAGTGAGAAGTCAGATTGCATATCATGACTATGAGGGGGTTGCTTTATTCGATGAGGAGAAAGAGAGATTAGTAAAGGATTTGGGAGATAGCAATCTTATGATTTTAAGAAATCATGGAACACTTGCAATTGGTAACAATGTAGGCGAAGCGTTTACTCATATATATTTCTTAGAAAAGGCATGCACTTATCAGGTAAGGGCAATGGCAGGTAGCCTCGATTTCAATCAACCTTCAGATGCGGCAATTGAAACAACTCGTCAACAGGGGCAAGGTGCCGGAATGGCAGCTGCATTATTATGGCCTGCAGTTAAGCGAAAAATGGAAAGATTAGACCCATCATTTATGAATTAATTCTGATTGAACAAAATCTAAAAATGTATAGTTTCTATACGTTATTATTTTATTCGTTTAAAAAAATTACAACACATATAAAAAATAGGAGAATATAAATGAAGATATTATGTATATTATATGATGATCCAAAAAACGGTATGCCTTCATCATATGCTAGGGATGATTTACCTAAGATAGATAAATACCCTGATGGAATGACATTGCCTACTCCAAAAGCAATAGATTTTACCCCGGGGGAATTATTGGGGTGTAAATCAGGTGAATTAGGATTAAGAAAATTTTTAGAAGATGCAGGTCACACACTTGTAGTTACTTCTGATAAAGATGGTGATGGATGCGAAGCTGACAAAGAGCTAGTTGATGCTGATGTTGTTATCTCACAACCATTCTTTCCATACTATTTAACCAGAGAAAAAATGGAAACAGCTCCTAATTTAAAAATGGCAATTACAGCTGGAATTGGTTCTGACCATGTGGATTTACAGGCTGCAATGGATCGCAAAATTGATGTTGTAGAAGTTACTTTTTGTAACTCAAGATCAGTTGCAGAACATATTGTAATGCAAATCTTATCATTAGTTAGGGACTATCATAATCAACATAGAATTATTAATGAAGGTGGATGGAATATCGCTGATGCAGTGCAACGTTCATATGATCTTGAAGGTATGCATGTAGGTACTGTTGCTGCTGGTAGAATAGGATTAGATGCACTAAGAAAACTTAAACATTTTGATGTTCATATGCATTATTTTGATAGACATAAATTACCAGACGAAGTTGAAAAAGAATTAAATCTTACTTTTCATGAGTCAGTAGAGTCTATGGTTGCTGTATGCGATGTTGTAACTATCAACTGCCCTCTTCATCCAGAAACAGAACATATGTTTAATGATGAATTAATTGGAAAAATGAAGCGAGGTGCTTACATTGTTAATACTGCTCGAGGTAAAATCTGTGATAAGGATGCTATTGCTAGAGCTATAGAGTCTGGGCAATTAAGTGGATATGCTGGAGACGTATGGTTCCCTCAACCTGCTCCAAATGATCATGTATGGAGAACAATGCCTCATCACGGTATGACTCCTCATACTTCAGGTACCTCGTTATCTGCGCAAGCAAGATATGCTGCTGGTGTTAGAGAGATACTTGAATGCTTCTTTGACGGTTCTCCTATTAGAGACCCTTATCTTATTGTTCAAAATGGTGAACTTGCTGGAATGGGGGCTCACTCATACAGTAAAGGAACTGCTACAGGTGGCTCAGAAGAAGCAGCCAAATATAAAAAACAATAATTTTTTTTTAAATTTGCTATAGGACGGATGAAAATCCGTCCTATATAATATGAATATGCAAAGTGTATTCAGAAGTTATTTTTCCCATTCGACGATCTTCGGATTTATGATAATGGCTATAGCAGGTCTTTATTATATTTTTAGCAGTAATTTAATTTTTGATTATTTACTTTGGTTTTTTATTCCAATTATTTTAGCTCCATTTTACGAATGGTACGTTCATAAGTATCAACTGCATAAAGAATTAACTAAAAAAGAAGGATGGTACAGAAGATATCAAATTTTACTTCACCATGGACATCATAGAGACCCTGACAACATTAAACTTCAATTCGCTCCATGGAGATATTTAATTTATACTTATGGACAAGTTTATCTATTATATTCTTTAATCTTTTTAAATTTTTCAACTGCCCTGGTACCTTTTACAGGCCATCTAGTTTATCACTTATGGTATGAGTGGATTCACCTGGCGCACCATTCTAAAGACTATAAACCAATGACATCTGTTGGAAAAAATCTAAGAGATGCTCATATGAGTCATCATTTCCATAATGAGAATTTCAACTGGGGCATTACCAATATGATTGGTGATTATTTTTTTGGTTCTCTAAAAGACAATAAGTCAATAGAGAAAAGCTCTACCACAAAATCAATTGCTGGATATACTGATTAAACAAGTATCAAAACAATCCTCTAAATAAATGAGTATTATTGAATCTTTAATTAAATTTCATAAAATGATACCTCATCCTGAAGGTGGACATTATGTTGAGATCTTTAGAAATAAAGATGTAACTCATATTTATTTTTTACTAGAAAAGGACGAACACTCTCATTGGCACAGAATAACAAAAAATGAAACTTTACATTTTTACTCTGGTAGTCCCTTAAAAATATTCACTTCAAAAGATGGTGAGGAATTTCAAATTAATGAAATAGGCTCAAAAAATAATTTTATATTTAATGTAGAAAAAAATACTTGGTTTGCTTTGAAATCAACGGGCGCTTATAGCTTAATTGGATGTACAGTGGCCCCTGCTTTTGAGTTTAGAGACTTAGAGCTAGCAGCAAAAGATTGGCAGCCATCAAAATTTAACTATAAACTTTAATATATAAAATTAAGGGGTGCCGCACACGGACTTGAACCGCGAACCTATTGATTACAAATCAATTGCACGCAGTTTAGCGGTGTTGGGATTTTCTAGCATAAATCTGAAATTAAATTTCTTTCCTTTAAATCTAATATATAGGAAAATTATAAAATCTTGATAATTTAAAAGGAGAGTAAAATGAAAAATAAAATTGAGTACGAAGTAAAAATTGAAAAATCCCTTAAAATAATTTTAGCTGCAATTGCTTTAGGTTTAATTATGAATGTTTTTGCTTCTCCAATATACATGGAGATTTTTGGAATGAAAGAAGCACTTGCAGAGAGGCTTTCAGGAGGTCTTAGTCTTAGTATTGACCATTCTGGCTATATATCAATAATAAATTAGTTTTTAATTGTTGGTGCCCTCACACGGACTTGAACCGCGAACCTATTGATTACAAATCAATTGCTCTACCAATTGAGCTATGAGGGCATTAAGATATCTCAAACTTTATAATTTAGCATATACATTCAGTCAATCAAAAGCTGAGTAACTATAAGATCAAAAAAAGTTTTTGAGTTTTTTTAAAAGAGGTTTACCCTTTTTCTAAGTTGATACGAGGTTATATGGCAAAAAAATTATCTGATATATTAGATCTTGCAAAGATCGATATCGTGAATAAGCCCATAACTGAATCTCATGGGCTTCCTAACGAATGCTATATGAGTGATGAATATATTAATATCGAGAGAAAAAAACTATTTGAAGAAAAATGGTCAGTTATAGGAGCAGCAAGTTCGACTCCTAATATTGGAGATGTTAGACCTTTTGATTTATTGGATATACCTCTGATAGTTTTGAGAGATAAAAACAACAAGATAAGAGTCTTCCATAATGTATGTAGCCATAGAGGATTTAAACTTGTTCAGAATTCTGAAAAAATGCAAAAATTTATAAGATGTCCCTATCATTCTTGGTCATATGATCTTGATGGTGAGTTAATCTCAACACCACATATTGGTGGAGTAGGGAGGCATGAGACAGAGGATTTTGATAAGTCATGCAACGGATTAAAAGAAGTACGATCTCATATATGGATGGATTTGATATTTGTAAATATCTCTAGAAAGGCGGAACCTTTTGAGGAATTTATCAAACCGCTTGATAGTCGATGGTCAGAATTTTTATCAAAAGAAGATAGAGAGCTAATTAGACATCCAGCAGATCATGGGTATTTTCAATTTAAAGTTAAAAGTAATTGGAAATTTGCAATTGAAAATTATTGTGAGAGTTATCATTTGCCTTGGATTCATCCTGATTTAAACTCTTATTCTAAACTTGATGATCATTACACAATTTTATCAGATGATAATAGTTTTGCTGGTCAAGGTAGCTTAACTTACAATCCAAGTTTTTTATCTAAAGAAAAATTTAATTGTTTTCCTAATTGGCCTAAATCCAAATTAAATCACGCAGAATATATTGCTCTTTTTCCTAACGTTATGTTAGGAATTCATAGAGACCACTTTTTTGCTTTTTGGTTAGAGCCTCTTAACAATTTATTATCCATAGAGCATATGGAAATTTATTATGTAGGGGATGAATCTGCATTTTCTAATAAATATAAAGAAATAAGGGAAGAAAATAGTAATTTATGGTTTAAAGTCCTATCAGAAGATATTAATGCAATTGAAGGAATGCAAGCAGGAAGAAATTCACCTTCTTATGACGGAGGAAAGTTTTCGCCAATAATGGATACAGCAACTCATCATTTTCATAAGTGGGTAGCAACAAATATAATTTAATCTAAAATTATAATATTTTTTGACTTAGGTGATAAAATGCAACTGCAGCAGTATTTGATACATTTAAGCTTTCTAATTGATCACTAATTTTAATTTTTATTAACTCATCACAGAAAGAGGTAGTAATTTTTCTCATTCCATCTGATTCAGAACCAAGTACTAAAACTGTTTTATTTGGAAAATCTATTTCATTAATTAATTTATTCGCTTTTCCATCAAGTCCATATACCCAGTAACCATTATCTTTTAGTGTTTTGATAGCAGATGATAAATTGCTGATATAAGTAAACGGAACTTTGTCTAATCCTCCACAAGCTGATTTTGCAATAAATCCATTTTCATTTACAGATTGATTTTCAGTTAGAATAATTCCGTTAATATTAAATGCTAATGCAGATCTAAAAATTGCCCCAACATTTTGAGAGTCTTCAAGTTGATCAAGTAACACAAGTGTAGAGCGCGTCTCATTTTGTTCACCTATGAATTCTTTAATAGTCTTCTTGTGTATCTTTTCTACACTTAAGCAGATGCCTTGATGGTTTATATTTTTACCAACAAAATTATCTATTTCTACTCGGGTCAAAATCTTTTGTTTTACTTTATTTAAAAGGCTAAAGTCCTTTTCCTCAGATATTCTCTTTTGAGCATCAGAAGTTATTAATAGCTCATAATTTGTTCTTTGAGGGTTCCGTAAGGCAGCAAGTGTTGCATGATAGCCATAAATCCAAAATATCGAATTTTGTTGTCTTTTTGCCGATTTTCTTGATTTATTCTTCATAAGAATCCTAATTTACCAGCTATTCATGTTTTGAAGTTAAATTTATTAATATTTATTGATTTAGCCACATTTTTTAAATATAAGTCACCCCTTAAGCTTCATTAAGCAGTGATGTTTAGTGGGTCTTATCTTGAGATATTTTTGGAAATAAAGAAACATTTGTTTTCTCTATTTTTTGTAAATATAAAGACTATCTCGGGAGGGGTGCCCGAGTGGTTAAAGGGGACGGGCTGTAAACCCGTTAGCTATGCTTACGTTGGTTCGAATCCAACCCCCTCCACCACGTAAAGGTACCTTAAGGTAGCTTGAAGGAGTAAGCGGGTGTAGCTTAGTGGTAAAGCTCCAGCCTTCCAAGCTGATTACGAGGGTTCGATTCCCTTCACCCGCTCCAAAATTAAATAACTTTGTTTTTAAATTGAGAGGAACAAAAAAATGGCTAAAGAAAAATTCGATCGAAGTAAACCCCATTGTAATGTTGGAACTATCGGTCACGTAGATCATGGTAAAACTACTTTGACTGCGGCAATTACAAAAGTATTATCGGAATCAGGTGGAGCTGAATTTACAGCATATGATGCAATCGATAAAGCACCAGAGGAAAAAGAACGTGGTATTACTATCTCTACTGCTCACGTTGAATACACTACTGATGCTAGACACTACGCTCATGTTGACTGTCCTGGTCACGCTGACTATGTAAAAAATATGATTACTGGAGCAGCACAAATGGATGGAGCTATTTTAGTTGTTAATGCTGCTGATGGTCCAATGCCTCAAACAAGAGAACATATTCTTCTTGCCCGTCAAGTTGGTGTTCCTGCAATTGTTGTTTATCTTAACAAAGTAGACCAAGTTGATGATGCTGAGCTACTTGAATTAGTTGAAGTTGAAATTAGGGACATACTAAATGAATATGAATTCCCTGGTGATACAACTCCAATAGTTAAAGGCTCTGCTCTAGCCGCTGTTGAAGGTAGAGATGATGAAACTGGAAAGAATTCAATTATGGAATTAATGAAGGCTGTTGATGAACATATCCCTCAACCTGAAAGAGATAAGGACAAGCCATTCCTTATGCCTATTGAGGATGTTTTCTCAATTTCTGGTCGTGGTACAGTTTGCACAGGAAGAGTTGAAAGTGGAGTTGTTAAAGTTGGTGAAGAACTTGAAATAGTAGGTATCAAAGATACTCAAAAGACAACTTGTACTGGAGTAGAGATGTTTAGAAAGCTTTTAGATACCGGAGAAGCTGGAGATAATATAGGAGCTCTTCTAAGAGGTGTTGAAAGAGACCAAGTTGAGAGAGGTCAAGTTCTTGCTCATCCTGGATCTATTACCCCTCATACAAAATTTAAATGTGAAGCCTATGTTTTAAAGAAGGAAGAAGGTGGACGCCATACTCCTTTCTTTACAAACTACAGACCTCAGTTTTATTTTAGAACAACTGATGTAACTGGGGTATGTCAGCTTCCAGAAGGAACAGAGATGGTTATGCCTGGTGATAACATTGCTATGGAAATTGAATTGATAGCTCCAATTGCAATGGACAAAGGAGTTCGTTTTGCGATCAGAGAAGGTGGTCGCACAGTGGGTTCTGGAGTAGTTACAGACATTATCTCTTAACTGGAGGAGTGTAGCTCAACTGGTAGAGCACCGGTCTCCAAAACCGGGGGTTGGGGGTTCGAGTCCCTTCGCTCCTGCCACTAGACTGAAGATTATGAAACCATTTAAGTTTATTCAAGAAGTTAGAAGAGAAGGCAGCAAAGTTACTTGGCCTACTGCACGTGAGACGTTTACTGGCTCCATAATGGTAGTAATTATGACTATTTTAGCTGCTATTTTCTTTTTAATTATTGATCAGATTTTTAGCTTTGGTCTAGATACATTAATAGGGATTGCAGTATAAATGTCTC
Source organism: uncultured Pelagibacteraceae bacterium (assembly GCA_902634045.1). Taxonomy (GTDB): domain Bacteria; phylum Pseudomonadota; class Alphaproteobacteria; order Pelagibacterales; family AG-422-B15; genus CACPJE01. Next base: position 4,245 of record CACPJE010000007.1, on the reverse strand, counting down.
ATAAATGGTACATAGTGCATGCTTATTCAGGCTTTGAAAAGAAGGTGGCGGCTACAATAATGGAGCAGGCTAAATCAAAAAATATTGACTCAAGTTTTAGTGAGGTAATTGTCCCTACTGAGGAGGTAGTAGAGGTTAAGAAAGGAAAAAAAAGAAACGCTGAGAGAAAATTCTTTCCTGGATATGTTCTAGCTAAAATGGAAATGAATGATGAGACTTATCATATGGTTAAAGCTTTGCCTAAAGTAAGTGGTTTTTTAGGTCATGTTCAGGGAAAACCATCTCCTGTATCAGAGAGTGAAATAAATAAGATTTTACAAGATATACAAGAAGGTGTAACTAAACCTAAGCCATCAATTACATTCGAAGTAGGTGAACAGATAAGAGTAAGTGACGGTCCATTTGCATCATTTAATGGCTTAATAGAGGAAATAGATGAAGAGCGCTCAAGAGTTAAGGTTTCAGTATCAATTTTCGGAAGATCTACCCCAGTAGAGCTTGAATATACGCAAGTTGAGAAAGTTTAAATTATGGCAAAAGAAATAGAAGGTAAATTAAAACTCCAAGTTCCTGCTGGTCAGGCGAACCCATCTCCACCAGTTGGACCAGCTTTAGGTCAGAGAGGTTTAAATATAATGGATTTCTGTAAAGCTTTTAATGACAAAAGTAAAAATGAACAACCTGGAGTAATGCTTCCTGTTGTTGTTACTTATTATACTGATAAAAGTTTTACTATGGAGATTAAATTACCTCCAGCATCATTTTTCATAAAGGAAGCACTAAAGATAAAAAAAGGATCAAAAGAACCAGGCCGAGACATGATAGCTTCTATATCTATGAGCCAATGTAAGGATATTGCTGAAAAAAAACTTAAAGATCTAAATGCAAACACTGTAGAGCAAGGCTTAAAAATAATTGTAGGTTCAGCTAGATCGATGGGTATTGAGGTAACAAATTAAAATGAATAAGAGGTTAAAAAGAATTTTTGAAGAAAATGATTTTGAAAAAAAATTTAATATTGATGAAGCTGTTGAACTAGCAATAAATACATCTACTACAAAGTTTGATGAAACAATTGATATTTGTATGAATCTTAATATTGACCCAAAGAACGGTGAACAGAATGTAAGAGGTACAATTAAATTACCGAAAGGCTTGGGTAAAAAAGTTATTGTCTGTGTTTTTGCTAAAGATGATAAACAACAAGAAGCTAAAGATGCCGGTGCTGACATTGTTGGTGGCGATGAACTAATTGAAAAAGTTGAGGGAGGATTTACAGATTTTGATCGTTGCATTTCTACTCCAGATATGATGTCAAAAGTTGGAAAGTTAGGAAAAGTATTAGGGCCTCGAAGTTTAATGCCTAATCCAAAATTAGGCAGTGTGACTAGTGATTTAAAAAAAGCAGTTGAAGATGCGAAAGCAGGAGAAATTGAGTATAAGAATAGCGATACTTTAGTTCAAGCAGGCATTGGGAAATCAAGCTTTGATAAGGAAGAAATCAAAAAAAATATTATGTTTTTTATAGATAAGATTTCTAAGGACAGACCTTCAGGAATTAAAGGGGATTTTATAAAACGTATATTTATAAGTCCAACTATGGGCCCAGGAATAAATATTGATTTAGGATCAATTGGAAATTAGAAACTATGAATAGAGAAGGAAAAAAGAATTTTGTTGATAATTTGAAAGCTGTACTAAATGAGAATAGTTTAGTTTTAGTTTTTCATTACCGCGGCATGTCAATGACTGAAATGACTGACTTAAGAGTTCAATCATTTAATTCGGGATGTAATATTAAAGTTACAAAGAATCGATTAACTAAATTAGCTCTAGCTGATACAGAAAAATCAGAGTTAGCCAGTTTATTTGATGGTCCTACTGCAATAGCATATTCAAATGACCCAGTGGAATTGACAAAGTTACTATCAAATTTTGCTAAAAATAACAGTAATTTAGTTATTCTGGGTGGAATTATGAATAATGAAATTTTAAGTGTTGAAAAAATTGAAATTTTATCTAAATTGCCATCTCTCGAAGAAGCAAGGGCACAATTGATAGGATTATTAAAGACTCCAGCGCAAAGAATCGCAACTATTTTAAATGCGCCTTCTGGAGATTTAGCAAGGGTATTTAATGCTTATGGATCAAAGTAATTTAATTATGAAAGGGATATAATATGGCTGACCTACAAAAAATTGTAGATAATCTCTCAGACTTAACTGTTATTGAGGCTGCAGAATTATCAAAAATGTTAGAAGAAAAATGGGGAGTTAGCGCTGCCGCTCCTGTTGCTGCAGTTGCAGCCGGTGCTGCACCTTCTGGTGAAGCTGCTGCTGAGGAAAAAGATGAATTTACAATTGTTCTAGCTGCTGCTGGAGATAAAAAGATCAATGTTATTAAAGAAGTAAGAACAATTACTGGGCTTGGTTTAAAAGAGGCGAAAGATCTTGTTGAAGGTGCTCCAAAAGAATTAAAATCTGGAGTTTCTAAAGATGATGCTAATGGCTTTAAAGAAAAATTAGAAGCTGCTGGCGCAACAGTTGAACTTAAATAAAAAAATATTAGTTTTAATTTTAAAATAGTTTGTAACACAAACTATTATTGGGTGAGTTTACATTAATGGTTAATAGGTTATCCTTTACAGAGAGAAAAAGAGTCCGTAAAAATTTTGGGAAGCTTAAAGAAGTCTCTACATTTCCAAACCTTATTGAAATACAAAAAAATTCTTATCAAGAATTTTTATTGGAAAATGAAAATCCTTCAGAGAGGCCTGATAGAGGTCTACAAAAAGTATTTAAAAGCGTTTTTCCACTTGAGGATTTTTCTGGATCAGCTCGAATTGAATATATGGAGTATGATTTCCAACAACCTAAATTTGATGTAGATGAATGTAGGCAAAGAGATAAAACTTATGCAGCTCCGTTGAATGTTAAGCTTCGATTAATTGTCTTTGATATTGATGAAGAAACAGAGTCTAGAACTGTAAAAGATATAAAAGAACAAGAAATCTATTTATGTGATTTACCACTCATGACACAAAAAGGTACTTTCATCACAAATGGGACTGAAAGGGTTGTTGTTAGTCAGATGCATAGAAGTCCTGGAGTTTTCTTTGATCATGATAATGGAAAAACCCACTCTAGTGGCAAGCTTCTATTCGGAGCAAGAGTAATACCTTACAGGGGATCTTGGCTAGATATAGAATTTGATCATAAAGACATTCTTCATTGCAGAATTGATAGAAAGAAGAAGATTCCTGTAACAACTTTCCTAATGGCAATGGGAGTAAATAGAGATTCAATCTTGGAATTATTTTATGATAATGAGATATACACTTACGTTCCAAAAGAAAATAAGTGGAAAATTCCATTTAATCCAAAAAATATTAAAACTGGCAAACTTCAAAAGAGTCTTATTAATGCTTCTAATAATAAAGTAGCTATTAAACAAGGTACAAAAATCAATCCTGCAATTGCAAATAAACTATTTAATGATGGTCTAAAGAACGTTCTATTAGATGATGACGATTTAGTTGGAAGATTTATTGCTGAAGATATTATCAATGAGGATACTGGTGAAATTTATATCGAAGCTTCAGATGAAATAACACTAGAAGCAATAGAAAAATTAAAGGAACAAAAAGTAACAAAATTACCTTGCTTAGCAATCGATGGTATTAATGTTGGTTCGTTCATTAGAGATACTTTAAGGATAGATAAAAATTTATCACCTGAAGAAGCTGTGGTTGAAATCTATAAAGTGCTAAGACCTGGAGAACCGCCTAACCTTGAAACTGCATTTGAGGTATTCAACTCTCTATTCTTTAAATCTGAAAAATATGACTTGTCTGATGTTGGACGTGTGAAAATGAATTATAGACTGAGTCTTGATTGCCCAGATACTACAACTGTTTTAAGAAGTGAAGATGTCATTTCTGTTATTAAGACAGTTACAGATCTACGAACTGGAAAAGGGGAGGTTGATGATATTGACCATTTGGCTAATAGAAGAGTAAGGTCTGTCGGAGAGCTAGTAGAAAATCAATTTCGAATGGGTCTGGTGAGAATGGAAAGATCTATAAAAGAGAGAATGAATTCTCTTGAAGTTGATGCCGCAACCCCTCAAGATATAATTAATGCCAAGCCTCTTGTTGCTTCATTAAAAGAATTCTTTGGTACTTCACAGCTTTCTCAGTTTATGGATCAAACAAATCCCTTGGCTGAAATTACACATAAAAGAAGA
>CACPJE010000006.1 GCA_902634045.1 uncultured Pelagibacteraceae bacterium | reverse complement strand
ATCCCTTTATTTATTATTAAGATTATTCCAGATAATTTTTGCGATATCAATTTTATATAGTCTTTTAATTTCTTGTATACATGTAGGAGAAGTTACGTTTATTTCTGTCAAAAAATTGCCTATTACATCAATTCCTACAAAAAAAAGACCATTTTCTAATAAATCATCTTTTAAAAAATTACATATTTCAAGGTCTCTTTTAGAAAGCTTAGTCTTAATACATTTTCCTCCAACGTGAATATTTGACCTAATTTCATTGCCTTGTGGCATTCTTTTAACGGCTCCTACGGGATTACCATTAACTAAAATAATTCGTTTATCTCCTTTTTGTATTTCGGGTAAAAACTTTTGAACTATAAAAGGTTCATTACTTTTGTTTAGAAAAATTTCCAATATTTGCTTATAGTTTCTGTCAGACTTATTTAAAAAAAATATTCCCTCTCCTCCATTCCCATAAAGAGGCTTAATTACACAATTTTTATATATCCTCATAAATTGATTAACTTCTTTCTCAGATCTTGTGATGATTGTTGGAGGAATTAATTTAGGATACTTTAGCATTAATAACTTTTCAGGAGCATTGCGAATACCTCTTGGGTGATTAATAATTTTGGTTTTAGAATTTACCTGCTCAAGTAAATGCATTGAGGAAATATAAGACATATCGTACGGGGGATCTTGACGAACGAAAATTATATCTAAAGAACCTAAGTCTAATGTTTTTTTTGACCCTAATTTATATGCTTTGAAATTGGCGGATGTAAATTTGATCTGACTTGATTGAGCTAAGACTTTATTTTTTTGAAAATGAAGATCATTTGGATGAAATATATAATTGGTATTCTTTCTTTTTTGTGATTCATAAATTAAAGGCAGTGTACTATCTGTCTTAAAATTAAGAGCAGATAATTGATCCATCTGAAAACCAATCTTCATAAAGAACTAATAATTTTCAGTATTTATTTCAATATAATCTATCACATCAATAACCCCATATACCTCTTTACATAAATCAATTACCGATAGTCGTTCATCTTCACTTTCAGCAATTCCAATCACGTAAACAATACTATTAACCGTTTCAACAGTATAATTTATGTATGGTAAATCAGAGTTGAGTAATAGTTTTCCTCTTATTTTTGTACTTATGACTAAATCATCTGCAAAATTTAAAATATTATCATCATTACTAATCTGCAGTTCATTTATTACAGTTTTAACTCCATTTATACCCCAGGCTCCTCTAGTAGCTTCAATCCTGAGATCACTATTATCCACTGTTCCAGTAAGTAAAACCCTACCTTGAGTGACTTCAACATCTACATTAAAAAATATATTTTCATTAGTATCAAAGTATAAATTTTTAATTTGAGCTTTAATTAGAGTATCATCAACAAATTCTCCCAGAGTTCTTTCCTCTTTAGAAACTGCAATTGCAGTTGAAGCAGTTCCAACCGCAAGTTGAGGTGTGCAATGAGAAAATAAAAAAAATAATATAAGTAAAAAATTTAATTTATAAAAAAATTTAATTTTGGTGGCCATTGGTTCAAATATAAACAATATTTTTGATCTTAACAATTTTATATTTATCTCTTATTTTTAATAATCAATTGATAAACTCTTCTTCTAGAAACTTGATGTTTTTCAGCTATTAGTTTCGATATAGAGGAAATACCTAATTTTTTAATTTCAAAATCTTTGACAGAATCTAATATTTGCTGATCAGAAATTACTGTTGATTGCTTGGAGTCACTTGCACTAATTACAACTGTTATTTCACCCAGAATTTTATCTTTTTTTTCAAGATTCTCTAAAACATCAATAATATTGCCATTTAATATTTCTTCATTTTTTTTTGTAAGTTCTCTAATTAATGCAATCTTTCTATCTCCGATAATCTTGAATATATCAGTTAATGTTTTTATTATTCTTTTAGGGGATTCAAAAAAAATAGTTGTTTCGTTTGATTTATCAATTCTATCGTAAAATAGTAGTTGTGATTTTTTATTACGTGGGATAAATCCTAAAAAAGTAAATTGTTCTGTCGAGATTCCTGAAATAACTAAACTTCCGATTACTGCAGATGGTCCAGGAATTGATGATACATTTATATCGTTTTCAATGCACATTTGGATAAGATCCAAGCCTGGATCAGAAATAGTAGGAGTTCCAGCATCAGAAATTAAGGAAATAATCTGATTTGACTTTAATTTAGGAAGTATCATCTCAATCATTTTTTTTGAATTATGTTGATGAAATGATCTCATTGAACATTTTATGCCATATTTGGATGTTAATTTTTTGCTAATTCGTGTGTCTTCACATAAAACTAAACTAGAGGAAGATATTATGTTTAAGGCTCTTATGGTTATATCAGAAAGATTTCCTATCGGAGTTGCAACTACATATAAGCCTCCCTCAATGTTTTCTCCATTAAGACGATCATTTATAAATTTTAAATCAAAGTTACTTTTCATATTCTGCTTACTAGAAAATAATATCATAATATTTATTTTTTTTACTTCTTTAATATTATTTGGATGTGAAACAAACCAGATACAGACAAAAACTACCACTATTAAAACTGCTCAAAATATAGAAAATATTTTAAACAAGACTAATGCTGAAATTAAATCAACTATAGAAAAATCCTCTCCTGATCCTGATCCTGATCCTGATCCTGATCCTGATCTTAAATCTAACGTTGAGGCTATTGATAATCCTCTTTATCTTTCATCTAATACTAAGACGAAAGATGATCCTCTTAAAGTTGGGATACTTCTCCCTCTCACAGGAAAATATTATCAGATTGGAAACTCTCTATTAAATTCAGCACAACTTGCACTCAATAAAACTCAAAATAAGAATATCAAATTTATTATTCAAGATACTGGGAATAAAAATAATATAACAAAAAATTTTTATAGTCTTTTGAATGAAGATGTAAATATTATCTTGGGTCCTATTTTCTCAGAAAATATAATAAAGATTCAACCATTAGCAAAAGATGAAAATATAAATATCATCACCTTTTCAAATAACACAAAAGTAACTCAAAAGAATTTATATATATTCGGGCTTACACTTGAAGATGAGATTAAAACTATTTTACAATATTCTGAGAAGTTAAAAAATAAAAAACTGGCTGCTATTCTGCCAAATAATGAATATGGGAAAAGAATCAAAAATGAAATTATAAAGTTTGTAAATAATAATCCGACTCAGTTAGTTAAAACAGTAATGTACAACGCTTCAGATCCTGATTTTTATGAAGTTTCAAAAAATATATCTAACTATGAACAAAGGAATATTGATTTAGGATTAAAAATTAAAGAGCTTGAAATGCTTAATACTGAGGAATCAAAAAAGGAGGTGAGAAGATTAAAAAATCTTGATACATATGGAGACCTTCCTTTTGACTCATTATTTATTGGAGTAGAAAATTTTAAACAATTATCAATGATAAGCTCAATATTGCCATATTATGATGTTGATCCTAAAAAAATTCAATATTTGGGGAATACCGTTTGGGACAAAGACTCAATTGTTAAAGAACCAGGTTTAAATAACTCTCTTTTTACAAGCCTTAGCAATAACTCAACTAAAAATTTTGAAAATGAATATATTGAAATGTTTAATCAAAAGCCTCATCCAGTAGCCAGCTTAGCTTATGATGCTATTGGGCTGGTAAGTAATCTTAATCAAAATAATCTTAGCATAGATGCTTTATCACTCACCTCAACAAGAGGCTTTAGTGGAATTAATGGTAAATTTAAATTCTTGAATAATGGAAATATTGAAAGATTTCCAAATATCTACAAAGTTAAAAACCAAAAGCTATATAAGGTAGAAAATTAATCTAAATTTTTTTTAGATATGAATTTAATTTTTGAAAAGCTATAGCTCTATGACTTATTCTTTCCTTAAAACTATATGTCATTTCACCAAAAGTTTTTTTATATCCGTTAGGAACAAAAATAGGATCATATCCAAAACCGTTATTGCCTCTTGGAGGAAATTGAAGGTGACCGTAAACTTTCCCCTCAAAAACTTTATATGTATTATCTGGAAAATATAGACTTAATGCACAAACAAAAAATGCCCTTCTATCTTTTTTGGTCATACTGCAAATAGTTTTCATTTTTTTTTCAATCTTATTCATTGCTATACTAAAATCTTTTTTTCTACCTGCCCATCTCGCAGAATAAATTCCAGGTTCATTATTAATTAATGGGATACAAAGACCACTATCATCAGCAATTGCAATAAGGTTTGTTTTTTTTGATGTATTTTTAGACTTAAGAACTGAGTTTTCGATAAAAGTTAAACCTGTTTCCCTTGGTTCATTAATGTTAAATCTTTTTAAAGATATTGTTTCAATACCTTGTTTTTTTAATAAGGCATTAATTTCTCGAACCTTACCTAGGTTATGGCTTGCAACAACAATTTTTTTAGGAAATTTATTCAAATATAATCATTTAGATAATTGGGCATAAATTATAAGGACGATCCCCGTTCATCATTTTCAAAAATTTATGACGTATTAGACCTTTTACTTCTGTATCAGATATTCGAATAGGAATAAGTTGCGTCTCCCTTAATGTGTTGGACTTGTTATTAAAGGCAAGTATACGAGTACTTGGTCCTTGCCAATAACTTGACTTTAATAATGTCTCATCAATTGAATGGCCTATAAAAAATTCACTATCTTGATCCCAATGAACATTGTTTAAAAGTTGCTCGGGAGTAATAAACATATCAATCTCATACTGAACAATCTCTTTACTTATTGGACAATAGGTGAATTGTTCATATCTCTCGATATCACAATCATTATTCATTAACTCATATTGAATTCTTGGTAGATATTGGTTTATTACAACATTATTAAATTCATCAGATACAAAGTTATAAATATCTGGATTTTTAAGCACAGCATCATTCCATAAAGGTCTAATTTTTTCTTCTACACTAAATTTATTAATATTTAGCTCACATTTTTGCTCATGATTCTTATCAATAATAGAATAAACATCATTAGAGTCTTTTTCAAAAGACCATCCAAAATCTTCAATATTTTTTGCTCCTACATTAGAAAAAGTAAAAAAAATTGCTGTGGCCAAGAATACAAACAGATATTTATACATGATTATAAATTTCTTTTTAAATCTAATGAAATAATATCATCTAAACCTCTCATTATAAAGATAAATTAAATTAGCTATGCGAGGTCTTGACGGTCATAGTTTAGATCATTACATATAAAATAATTGAAATGAATCATGACTAAAAAAAAGACTAAAACAAAAAATACTAAAACTGATTCTGAATCTAATGAAGTTGATACTAATCAAGGTATCAACGAAGAAACTCATGAAGAAAAAACAAAAGGCTTATCAGTAGAAGAAAAACTCGAAGACGCTGAAAACAGACTTTTAAGAACTCTAGCTGAGACTGAAAATCTAAGAAAACGCTATGAAAGAGAAAAAGAAGATCTTAGTAACTATGTTATATCAAACTTTGCAAAAGAAACTTTAGCTATACTTGATAATCTTCAAAGAGCCTTGAGTTCAATAAAAACTAATGATTTTAAAGACACTGATGAGAATATTAAAACATTTGTTGAAGGAATAGAATTAACAGAAAAGCAAATTATTACTATTTTCGAAAAATTTAAAATTGAAAAGGTAAAATCGTTAGATAGTAATTTCGATCCTAATTTTCACCAGGCTATGTTTGAAGTTGAGTCTGAAGATAAAGAGCCTGGAACAGTTGTTGAGGTTGTTCAGGAGGGATATAAAATTGGAGATCGTCTTTTAAGGCCAGCATTAGTTGGGGTCTCAAAGAAAAAAAACTAATAAAATCAATTATATATTTAGTATTTTCAAAATACAAAATTGTTTGTTCTAGGGGTTGTATGAACAATAGTTAGTGCCCATATGTACAGCAATTACAAAGAAAGTTAAAAATAATGGCAAAAGTGATTGGAATAGATTTAGGTACAACTAACTGTTGTATCTCTATAATGGATGGGAAAGATCCCAAAGTGATTGAAAATGCTGAAGGATCTAGAACAACTCCTTCAATTGTTAGTTTTGGAAGTGAAGACGAAAGATTGGTAGGTCAGCCAGCAAAAAGACAAGGTGTAACAAATCCTGAAAATACTTTTTTTGCAATTAAGCGTCTGATTGGTAGATCATTTGAAGATCCAATGGTCAAAAAGGATGCTGACATGGTCCCATTTAATATTATTAAGTCTGAGAGCGGTGATGCTTGGGTTGAATCTAATAATAATAAGTATTCTCCATCACAAATTTCTGCATTTATTCTACAAAAATTAAAAGAGGATGCAGAACGTTACTTAGGTGAAAAAGTTGAGAAGGCTGTAATTACCGTACCAGCTTACTTTAATGATGCTCAAAGACAAGCTACTAAAGATGCGGGTAAAATTGCTGGTTTAGAAGTTGAAAGAATAGTTAATGAGCCTACTGCTGCTGCCTTAGCGTACGGGTTAGATAAGAAAGATGGTAAAACAATTGCCGTCTATGATTTAGGTGGCGGAACTTTTGATATTTCAATTTTGGAAATTGGAGACGGGGTATTCGAAGTAAAATCAACTAACGGTGACACTTTCTTAGGTGGTGAAGATTTTGATGCAAGACTATTAGAATATCTTGCAGATGAATTTCAAAAAGAAAATAGTATTGACCTTAAGCAAGACAAGCTTGCCCTGCAAAGACTTAAAGAGGCTGCTGAAAAAGCAAAAATTGAACTGTCATCGACACCACAAACCGAAATTAATTTACCTTTTATTACTGCAGATCAATCAGGACCTAAACATCTAAATATAAAAGTTACTCGTGCTAAATTAGAAACTCTTGTTGATGACTTGATAGAAAGAACAATTAAGCCTTGTGATGCAGCTTTGAAAGATGCAGGACTAAGTGCTGGTGAAATTGATGAAATTGTTCTAGTTGGTGGAATGACTAGAATGCCTAAAGTCATAGAAACAGTAAAAAATTTCTTTGGAAAAGAGCCAAATAAGGGTGTCAATCCTGATGAAGTTGTTGCTATGGGTGCTGCGATACAAGCGGGAATCCTTCAAGGAGATGTTAAAGATGTTCTTCTTCTAGATGTGACTCCTCTTTCTCTTGGAATTGAAACTCTTGGAGGTGTATTTACAAAACTTATTGATAAAAATACAACAATTCCGACAAAAAAAAGTCAGGTATTTTCTACCGCCGATGACAATCAAACTGCTGTAACAATAAGAGTTTGCCAAGGTGAACGAGAGATGGCATCTGATAACAAATTACTTGGAAATTTTGACTTAGTTGGAATTCCGCCTGCCCCTAGAGGTGTACCGCAAGTAGAGGTAACATTTGATATTGACGCAAATGGTATTGTTAATGTGTCCGCTAAAGATAAAGGTACTGGTAAAGAGCAACAAATTAAGATTCAAGCATCTGGAGGTTTGTCTGATGATGAAATTGACAAAATGGTTAAAGAAGCTGAAGCTAATGCGGAAGAGGATAAAAAGAAGCGAGAAGTCATAGATACTAAAAACCAGGCAGACACTATGATTCACTCTGCAGAGAAAAATCTTCAAGAGTTTGGTGATAAAGTTTCTGATCAAGAAAAGACTGCAATTGAAAATGATATTAAATCATTAAAAGATTCTCTAGAAAAAGATGATATAGAAGAAATTAAAAAAGGACTTGAAGCTCTAACACAATCTTCAATGAAACTTGGCGAGGCAATGTACAAAGCTCAACAACAAGATGGAGGTCAACCAAATGTTGATCCAGGCCAACCAGGATCAGACCCAGATCAAAAAAATGAAAAAGTTGTTGATGCTGAATTTGAAGAAGTAAAAGACGATAGTAAACAAGCGTAAGCATAGGACGCTTATGTCAAAAAGAGATTACTATGAAGTTCTTGGAATTTCAAAATCAGCAAATGAATCTGAAATAAAAAAAGCTTACAGAAAGCTAGCAATGCAGTACCATCCTGATCGTAACCAAGGAGATGCAGAGGCAGAGGCAAAATTTAAGGAAGCAAGTGAAGCTTATGCCATACTTCAAGATTCAGAAAAAAGATCAGCTTATGATCAATTTGGCCATGCCGCAGTTGATGGTAGTGCTGGTGGACAAGGTGGAGGATTTGGTTTCGATTTTTCATCCTCAGCCTTCCAAGATATTTTTGATGATTTTTTTGGTGATTCATCTTTCTTTGGTGGGGGCGGCAGAAGAAGAAAAGCAAATAATCGTGGTTCAGACTTAAGATACGACATAACCGTTACACTTGAAGAGGCTTTTGAAGGTAAAAAATATAAAGTTAAAATTCCTACACAGATTAGATGTGATGACTGCTCTGGTTCTGGCGCTGCCCATGGAAGTCAGCCGGTTACCTGTCAGATGTGTGCTGGACAAGGTCAAGTTAGATCGCAGCAAGGATTTTTTTCAATTCAGCAAACATGTCCTCAATGCCAAGGATCTGGCTCTATGATATCTAATCCATGTAAACCTTGTAGGGGTTCAGGTAGAATTCAAAAATCAAAAAGTCTTATGGTAAAAATTCCTCAAGGTGTAGACGATGGATCTAGAATTCGTCTTTCAGGGGAAGGAGAAGCAGGACCTAATGGTGGTCAACAAGGAGACTTATATATATTTGTTAATGTAAAAGAACATAATATTTTTGTTAGAGAAGATGAAAATTTATTTGCTGAAATTCCTATAGCTATGGTTGATGCTGCTGTTGGAGGATCAATAGATGTACCTACAATAGATGGAGGGAAAGCAAGGCTCAAAATTCCACAAGGAACACAATCTGGTGATCAATTTCGACTAAAATCAAAAGGTATGCCACATGTTCGTGGTGGGCATTTTGGTGATATGTATATCCAAGCTAAAGTTGAAACTCCGACAAATTTGAATAAAAAACAAACAGAAATTCTAAAATCTTTCCAAGAGATTAGCAGTGAGAAAGAAACTCCACTTAGTTCAGCTTTTTTCAACAAAGCCAAAGAATTTTGGAAATCTAAAAAGTAATAATACTTACTTTTTATTATTAATTAATCTATCTTAGAAAAATGAAAAAAATTAAAGTTGTTGTCACTGGTGCTTCCGGACGTATGGGTCAAACTATTATTAAAAAAGTTTTAGGTGACAAAAATTTGAAGCTTATTGGTGCTTTAGAAGTTTCTGGACACAAAAATATAGGTCAAGATTTAGGAAAAATTTTAAAAACTAAAAAAATAGGAATCAAGATTTCAGACAACATCATTGACCTGTTTGCAAAAACTGATTCGGTTATAGATTTTACAACTCCTAACGCAACAGTAGAACACGCCAAATATGCTGCTCAAGCAAGAATAGTACATGTTATAGGAACAACTGGATTATCAAATATTCAGTCAAAAAAAATTGTATATGCTTCTAAACATGCAACAATTATCAAATCGGGTAATATGAGTTTAGGAGTAAATTTACTTGAAACTTTGGTAAAACAGGCGGCCTCAAAACTTGATACCTCATTTAGCATTCAAATTAATGAGGAACATCATAAACATAAAATTGATGCCCCCTCTGGAACAGCTCTTATGTTAGGTAGTGCTGCAGCTAAAGGAAAAAATATAAAATTAGATAGAATAAAAAAGATAAGCAAGATCAATACAAAGGGGAAGGCAACTAAAGGTAAGATTGTTTTTTCTTCTTTTAGAAAAGGTGAAACTGTTGGAAACCACGAGGTAATCTTTTCCAGTCCTGATGAAACTGTTAGCCTAAGACATAAAGCAAATGATCGCGGAATTTTTGCTGCTGGCGCAATTTATGCTGTTAAATGGGGGCAGGAAAAAAAGCCTGGACTATTTTCTATGGTCGATGTTTTAGGCCTTTAAAAAATCCAATGAATAAAAATGAACGAGCTAGTTCAGTTCTAAAAATCTTAAATCATACCTACCGTAAGGTCCCAATTCCACTTCAACATAAAAACCTATTTGAGTTACTTATTGCTGTTCTACTGAGTGCACAATGTACAGATGAGAGAGTAAATAAAGTAACGCCATCATTGTTTTCCAAAGCTAATAATCCAATTAAAATGCAGAAAGTTCCTTTGAAAACTATATACAATATAATAAGGCCTTGTGGTCTTGCTCCTCAAAAATCAAAAGCAATTTTAAATTTGTCTAAAATTCTTGTAAAAAAATTTAACAGTAAGGTGCCTGAAGATTTCGAAGAGCTCGAAAAATTACCTGGCGTAGGGCATAAAACTGCAAGTGTGGTAATGTCCCAAGGATTTGGACATCCTGCATTTCCAGTTGACACACATATTCATCGATTGGCACAAAGATGGGGATTAACAAATGGTAAAAATGTTATACAGACTGAAAAAGATTTAAAAGAATTATTTCCTAGAAAATATTGGAACAAACTTCACCTACAAATAATTTATTATGGAAGGGAGTTTTGTACAGCGAGAAGCTGTTATGGTTTAGAGTGTAAAATTTGCAGAACATGTTACCCAAATCGAAAAAAGCCATTCAAGACAAAAAAAGCATAGTTTAATATTTAATAACTTTAAGTAAACTACTCAAACTGATAGTATACTTTTAATAGATAAAAAAATGAAAAAAAAAATAGCTTTAGTAATAGGCGCAGGTAGTAGCTTAGGATCAGCAGTTGCAAGAAGTTTTTCTAAAGAAGGTTTCACAGTAGTCGTTGCAAGACGAACGGGTGAAGAGCTTTCTAAATTAAAAGAAGAAATAGAAAATTCTGGTGGTAGTTGTTTTCCATTTTCTTTAGATGCTCGTAAGGAAGAAGATGTAATAAACTTAATTAATAAAATAGAGAATGAAATTGGTGAAATAGAAGTTGCGGTCTATAATATAGGTGCAAATATTAAGTTTGGGATTACAGAAACAACATCACAAAAATATTATAAAGTTTGGGAAATGGCTGCCTTTGGAGCATTTTTGATGGGCAGGGAGGTAGCTAAGAAAATGATTCCTAGAAATAGAGGAACCATTATTTTTACTGGAGCAACGGCAAGTGTAAGAGGTGGTGATGGATTTGCAGCTTTTGCAGGAGCCAAACATGCTAAAAGAGCTTTAGCTCAAAGTATGGCTAGAGAACTGGGCCCTAAAGGGATTCATGTAGCTCATGTAATAGTTGATGGAGCGATAGACACTCCGTGGGTTAATAAGCTTTTTCCAGAATATGTTAAAGAAAAAAAGAAGGTAGACGGCCTTATGAATCCTGATGACATCGCAGCAAATTATATTATGCTCCACAAACAGCCAAGAAATGCTTGGACTCAAGAATTAGACTTAAGACCGTGGGTGGAAAAATGGTAGATCAAAAATTTGATATAGTTGGAATAGGAAATTCCATAGTTGATGTTATTGCTGATATTAATGATCAATATTTAGAAGAACATAATATTAGAAAAGGTTTGATGTCCTTAGTTGATTTAGAAAGTGTTAAGAAGATTTCTGATAACTTAGATATTAAAACTACAGTATCTGGAGGGTCAGTAGCAAATTCAATAGTCTGCCTTGCGCAAAATGAAATTAAAACAGCTTTTATTGGCAAAGTTGGAAAAGACTTGATGGGTGATAAATTTATTGATGGACTTACAAAAGAACAAGTACATTTTGCAAATACCCCACAGTCTGATGAAGCTGAAACAGGTAGATGTATGGTAATGGTTTCTCCTGATGCTCAGAGAACCATGAGCACTTATCTTGGCATTTCTCAAAAGTTGAATTCCAATGACATTAATGAAGAGGTCATTAAAAATTCTCACATCACTTATCTAGAAGGATATTTATGGGATTTAGATGATGCACAAGTTGCAATTAAGAAAGCAACCGAATGTGCAAAGGCTAATGGAAATAAAGTAGCCTTTAGCGTTTCGGATGTATTCTGTATTGAAAGGTTTAGAGACAGTTTTCAAAAACTTGTTAAAGATGATGCGGATATAGTATTTGCTAATGAAGAAGAGGCGAAGGCACTTTTTGAAGTTGACAACTTAGATGCCGCAATTGAACAAATGACCAGTCTTAATAAAATATTTGCTGTCACTCGTGGTGAAAATGGTGCTCAAATAATTTTGAATAAAGACTCTATTATTATTCAACCAGAAAAAATTGAGAAGCTTGTTGATACTACTGGAGCAGGAGATATTTTTGCTGCTGGAT
Source organism: uncultured Pelagibacteraceae bacterium (assembly GCA_902634045.1). Classification (GTDB taxonomy): domain Bacteria; phylum Pseudomonadota; class Alphaproteobacteria; order Pelagibacterales; family AG-422-B15; genus CACPJE01. The sequence goes on along the minus strand of CACPJE010000006.1, from coordinate 33,485 downwards.
TTTTACTAGAATATATCAAAAATAATTCATTGGAAGAATGTGGTAAAAAAGGTGTTAGTCTAGCCTCTCAGATCATTCAAAAATACGGTGCAAGGTTATAGTTATGAGCAAACCATTTTGTTCTTAAATAACGTCGTGCAATAATGCTAGATAAACAATGGGTTCCTCCCAAAACATTAGAAGAAAAAGTTCGAGATTTTATAGTTCCTGACTGGCTAAGGATTCGAGAAAGAGCATGGCGAGAAAGAAGAAAGGGAGAAAAGGAAATCAAACTAATTCCTCAGCTATTAAGTAATTGCAATAGAGCAATTGATATAGGTGCTAACGTCGGTGTATGGAGCTACTGGCTATCAAAATATGCTAAACAAGTAGAATCGTTTGAACCAAATCCAAAAGTCTTTAATGCTTTAAAAAATATAAAAATTAAAAATGTAAATAGCTATAATATTGCACTTTCAAATAAAACGGGATCAGTTGATTTACTTATACCTAAAGGTAGTAAAGGATTTTCAAATCAAGGCGCATCTTTAAGTTCTATCAAAGTGCAAGGTGAGCATAAAAGTATATCTATAGAAGCTAAACGATTAGATGAGTATAATTTCTTAGACGTTGATTTTATAAAAATTGATGTTGAAGGTCATGAACATGAAGTAATTGAAGGAGCTCGAGAGACAATAAAAAAATTTAAACCTACAATGGTGATTGAGATGGAGGAAAAGCACAATCAAATTCCTATAGAGGAACAAATATCATCTGTAGAAAAAATGGGATACCAATGTTGTGTTTTTATTAATGAGACAATTATCAAAATTAAAGAGATAGACTTAGATAAATTTCACCGCAACCCCACCAACAAAGATACTTACTTATTTAATTTTATTTTTTACCCTAGTTAAATCTAAGTTGTAGGATCATCAGAAACTTGAATTATTAACTTTCCCTTATTTTCACCAGAAAATAACTTTTTAATTGATGCGGCAGAGTTTTCTAATCCAGGCACTATATCATTCTTATATTGAATTTTACCTTCTCTGATCCATTGACTAAGGTCCATAAAAGACTCCATCATTCTTTTGTAGTAATCAAAAATGATAAATCCTTGTAATCTAATTCTTTTAATTAAAAGATTCCCCCAAGCAGGACCAGGAACCAACGACTCTGCGTTATATCCTGAAATAAGTCCGCATAAACTGATACGACCTTTTATATTCATTCTTGTTAAAACTGCTTCTGTAATAGGGCCTCCAACGTTTTCAAAGTAAATATCAATTCCATCTGGGCAAAGTTCTTTCAATCTTTTTCTCACATTTTCAGTTTTATGATTAATTGCGCCATCAAGTTTTAAATCTTTTGTTAACCATTCACACTTTTCATCTGAACCAGCAATACCAACTACTTTGCATCCCTTGATTTTTCCTATTTGACACACAATTGAACCTACAGCCCCTGCTGCTGCTGAAACTACTAATGTCTCACCTTCTTTCGGATCTGTAATATCAAGCAAACCAAAATATGCAGTCATTCCAGTCATACCCAAAACACTCATAAAACTATCTAATGGAAAGCCAGTATTTTGAGGTATTGTTCTTACACCTTTACCATCACTAATTAAATATTCCTGCCAACCTCCCATACAATTAACAATGTCACCTTTTTTGAATTTTTCATTTTTGGACTCTTCAATAACACCTATAGTACCTCCGCGCATAACATCGCCAATTTGCATAGCATCTACATATGAGGCCTGACCACTCATCCATCCCCTATTCGCCGGATCTAATGACAAATATATATTTCTAACAAGAATTTCATTATCCTTTAACTCAGACAATTCATTTTCTTGAAAGACTAAATCACCATCTTGTATATCTCCTTTTGGAAAGCTTGATAGTATCCATTGTTTATTTTTCATTATTTTCATTTTCTCCCATTAGTTTTTTAAAATTTATCTGAGGCATATCAACACTTACACAGGTTGATGTTGCTGTAACAACTATACGATTATCTTGTTCTAGTCGACCTTCTAAAAAAACAATATTTTTTCCTGACTTCACCACTTTTCCAAATCCAATCACCTTACCAGGTTTGGTTGGGTATAAAAAATTTGTTTTAAGCTCAATAGTTGGTGGTCTTTTTTTGAATTTATTTTGAAATATATAAGCGAGAGCAGTTGCATCATCAACTAATCCACTCACAATTCCGCCTTGAACATCACCTGCAGGATTACAAAATTTTTTATCAACATCAAATTGAACTTTAATTGTACCTTCTTTTGTATCTGCTTCTAATACAGTCAAATTAAACAGGCGAAAAAGCTGGTTTTGATTAAATAACTTAATCAGATCATTATCTGAAATATTGTCGTTCATATTTTAAACTACTTTAATTTTATTTTTTCTGCCAATACCATTGGACCTAAAGGCCTACCAGCTAATAAGTGAAAATGTAAATGGGGAACTTCCTGATGAGAGTCTTTGCCTGCATTTGCAATTAATCTATATCCATTCCCTCCAGACTGTTCACTAATGCCGAGTTTATCTGCAACTATTGCAATAGCACGATTAAACCCAACAATTTCTTCATTAGATGCATTTGCACTAAAATCATTAACATCTGTATATTCACCTTTCGGAATAATTAGTGCATGAGAAGGTGCCTGTGGCCTTATATCTTCAAAAGATAGGGCATAATCATCTTCATATATTTTATCACAAGGAATTTCTCCTCTAATTATTTTTGCAAAAATATTTTCTTTATCGTAACTCATTATTTTCTTAGCCCTGTTTTACCCTCTCTTTTTTCTAATTCTTCATAAATTTGATCAGGTGTTAATCCAAATTTCTTCCATAAAACCAGCAGATGATAAATAAGATCTGCAGATTCATATATTATTTGTGAAATTTCTTCTTTTTCCGCAGCTTCGATGGTTTCTAAAGATTCTTCTTTAAGCTTTGCAATACATTTCTCTTTACCTTCAGACAAGAGTTGTGCTGTATAGGACTGACTAGGATCATCCATCGATCTTTTTTCAATAGTCTCGAATAACCTGACTAATACTTCAACTTTATTGCTCATTATCATATTCCTTTACGATAGCAAAAAGGCGATCTTTATTATCTCCTAAAATTTTTTTTGCTGACTGGTATTCGTTACTTTCATATGCCATTTTTGCTTGTTCATAAGATGGAAATTCAACAATAACGTTGCGCTCATATTCTTTACCTTCTTTTATTAATTGCTCTCCTCCTCGAACTAAAAACTTACCTTCATATTTCTTAACAGCCTTACCAGCATTGGAAGCATATTCTTTTTGTTTTTCAATGTCTAAAACATTAACTTTAACAATCCAATAACCTTTCATAACTAAATCCTAACTGGTATATCATTATCAGCAAGATATCTTTTTACATCTTCTATTCTATATTCTCCAAAGTGAAAAATGGAAGCTGCTAACAATGCACTTGCCCCACCAATAGCAACACCCTCATACATGTGCTCAAGATTGCCGACTCCACCAGAAGCTATAACGGGAATAGTAAGATTTGATGTAATGACTTTGAGAAGATCGTTGTCAAAACCAGATTTAGTTCCATCTCTATCCATTGAAGTAAGTAGAATTTCTCCTGCACCAAGTTCTTCAACTTCTTTACAATAATCTAGAACATCAATGTCTGTTGCGTTTCTCCCTCCATGAGTAAAGACTTGCCATTGTTGCTCTTTCACTTTTTTTGCATCTACTGCTACAACAATTGTAGATGCTCCATATTTGTTTGATGCTTCTCTGACTAAATCTCTATTTTGCACGGCAGCAGTGTTAATTGAAACTTTATCGGCTCCAGAATGTAAGAGTTTTGCAATATCTTCTAAGGTTCTCACGCCTCCTCCAACTGTGAGAGGAATAAAACAGTTTTCAGCAGTTTTTTGAACAACATCTAGAAGTGTTTTTCTATTATCACTTGAAGCAGTAATATCTAAAAAACAAAGCTCATCTGCGCCCTCAGCATTATATATTTTGGCTTGTTCTACAGGGTCGCCCGCATCAACAAGATCAACGAAATTAACGCCTTTAACAACTCTACCATTATCAACATCTAAACATGGGATAATTCTTTTCTTGAGCATATTAAGCTAATACCTCTAAAGCATTCTTGATATCAAACTCATTGTCATAAATTGCTTTACCAACTATTACTCCTTTTATTGATTTATAGTTTTGTTGGCTTAATAATGAAATATCATCAACTGACGAAACACCGCCCGAAGCAACAAGTGGGATATTTGTATTGCTCATTACATTCTCTAACATTTGATGGTTGATTCCTTTCTTCATTCCATCTCTCATTACATCAGTACAAATAATTGAATTAATTTTCATACTGTTTATAGAATTTAAAAATGAGTCTAGATTGATGTTGCGAACATTTACCCACCCCTTAGTAGCGACTTGATTATTTTTAATATCAAGAGCTATAGAAATTTGATTTGGAAACTTATTAACCATACTTATGAAAAAATCTTGATCTTCAAAAACAACTGTTCCAAGAATTATATTTGAAATTCCAATATCTAATAATTTTACTATCTGCTCTTCACTTCTGACACCACCACCACATTGAATTTTAAGTTTTGTTTGAGAACAGATCTCTTCAATACATTTAATATTTTTTGAAACTCCTTCCAAAGCTCCATTAAGATCAACACAATGAAGCCATTCAATTCCCAAGTCTTCAAATATTTTTGCCTGATCAATCGGAGAAGTATTATACACCTGTGATTTTTCAAAATCTCCTTGGATAAGTCTTACACACTGTCCGTCTTTTAAATCAATTGCTGGAAATAAAATCATTTGTAGTTCCACTTTAAAAAATTTGTAATGATAACCTGACCACTATCGTGACTTTTTTCAGGATGAAATTGTGTTCCAAAAATATTTTCTCTATTTACTGCTGCAGTAATTTCATTTGGGTAGTTTGTTGTCGCAACTATATCTTGAGGATTTGTTGCCTGAAAATAGTAACTATGAACAAAATAAAAGTTAGTTTTCTGACTTAATCCTGAAAATAATGGATTGTCTAAGAAATCTACCTCATTCCAGCCCATGTGAGGGATTTTGTAGTCTTTGGTCTCAGCAATTTTAACTACTGAACCAGGTATCCATCCAAAACCTTTATGGTTTCCGTATTCTTCTGCTGTTTCAGCTAGAAGTTGCATCCCAACACAAATACCCATAAACGGAATTTTTTTTGAAATGACTGACTCTTCTATAGATTCATACATACCTGTAATATCAAAAATTGATTTTTTGCAATCTGCAAAAGCACCCACTCCTGGCAAGACTATTTTATCTGCATTCTTTACAACTTCTGGATCATTAGTAATTTGAATATCATAAGGCTCTTGTAGATTTTGATTTGCAGCTTCAAAAGACTTATTTACAGAATGTAAATTTCCAGAACCATAATTGATTATAACCAGCTTCATTTAATTATAAATGTTATAGAGAACTTTCCATTCTCTTAAATAATTTTAAAGTTGACCCTTAGTTGAAGGAATAACATTGTGCTCTCTTTCATCTACAGCAACTGCTTTCCTCAAACTTCTTGCCAAACCTTTGTAACAAGATTCAATTATGTGGTGATTATTATCTCCGTACAAATTTTCTACGTGCAATGTTGTACCACTTGCCTGTGCGAAAGCTTGAAACCACTCTTTGAACAATTCTGTATCAAAATCACCTTGTGATGATGTAATCTTAGGAGCATTAAATTTTACTTTCCAAATTAGATATGGACGATTAGAAAGATCTAAAGCAACTCTAGATAAAGTTTCGTCCATTGGAATATATGCATTTGCATAACGAGTTATACCCTTACGATCACCTAAAGCTTTTTGTATACATTCACCAATAGCAATACCTGTATCTTCAGTTGTATGATGATAATCAATGTGAGTGTCACCTTTTGCTTTTACTGTAATATCTATTAGGGAATGTCTAGATAGTTGTTCAAGCATGTGATTTAGAAATCCTATACCTGTTTCAATATTATAGTTTCCCTGGCCGTCTAAGTTCACTTCGACAGCAATTGATGTTTCTTTAGTGTTACGTTCTATGTTAGCTTTTCTCATATCAAAATCCACTCGGGTTCTATCAATAAATCACTGAATTTACTAGGCAAAATGTAATTTTTTGTTGTTTATAGCCACTTGAACTTCTTAAATAAATAGCCACATATCTATTAATATGGAAAACCAACAATCTTCTTCATGGCGTGGAACAACCATTATTTCTGTTAGAAAAGGAAATCAAGTTGTAATCGCTGGCGACGGTCAGGTCAGTCTTGGCAGTACAGTAATTAAAGGAACTGCTCAAAAGGTTAGGAAATTAGGTGATGGTAGTGTTATCGCTGGGTTTGCAGGTGCAACTGCAGATGCATTTACCTTATTTGAAAGACTTGAAGCAAAGCTAGAAAAACATCCTAAGCAGTTAACACGAGCGTGCGTGGAATTAGCTAAAGATTGGAGAACAGATAAATATTTAAGACGTTTAGAGGCTTTATTAACAGTTGCTGACGCTTCGACTTCATTATTAATTACAGGAATGGGTGATGTGCTTGATCCTGAAGGTAACATTATTGGAATTGGAAGTGGTGGCAATTTTGCGCTTTCTGCTGCGAAAGCATTAATAGATACTGATATGAGTGCTGAAGAGATAGCCTTAAAATCTTTAAATATTGCAGCTGAAATATGTGTATATACCAACAATAACATCACAGTAGAAAAAATAGTATATTAATCATGCAAGCATTTTCTCCAAGAGAAATAGTTTCTGAACTAGATCGATACATCATAGGTCAAGATGAAGCAAAAAAATCAGTGGCAATTGCTTTGAGAAATCGTTGGCGACGTCAACAGCTGCCTGATGATATGAAAGAAGAAGTGCTTCCAAAAAATATTTTAATGATTGGTCCAACAGGAATTGGCAAAACTGAAATTTCAAGACGTCTGTCTAAACTAGCTCAGGCTCCATTCATAAAAGTTGAAGCAACAAAATTTACTGAAGTTGGATATGTTGGACGTGATGTAGAACAAATCGTAAGAGATCTAATAGAGATTGCTATCACGATGGTTCGTGAAATTAAAAGAAAAGAAGTAAAGGCTAAGGCTCAGCTTGCAGCAGAAGAGCGAGTGTTAGACTGTCTAGTTGGACCTGGAGCAGGTTCTGCCACAAGAGAGAGTTTTAGAAAAAAACTTAGAAATAATGAAATGGATAACAAAGAAATTGAAATTGACATGCAAGATTCGGGTTCATTTCCTACAATTGACCTACAGGGTGGTCAAGGTGCAGGGATTGGCATGATTAATCTTAATGACATGCTAGGTAAAGCAATGGGTCCCAAAACAAAGAAAAAGAAAATTACAGTTGGAGACTCATACGAAATTTTAGTTAATGAAGAATCGGACAAAATGATTGATTCAGATCATATCATTAATGAAGCTAAAAAATCAGTTGAAGATAATGGCATCGTGTTTATCGATGAGATTGATAAGGTTTGTGCACGTTCTGAAAGAGTCGGAGGAGATGTATCTCGTGAAGGAGTACAAAGAGACTTGCTCCCATTAATAGAAGGCACAACGGTAAATACTAAACATGGCACAATTAAAACCGATCATATTTTATTTGTTGCATCTGGGGCATTTCAACTGTCAAAACCATCTGACCTTCTTCCAGAATTACAAGGACGTTTACCAATTCGTGTTAGCTTAAAGGCTTTAACGCAAAATGATTTCAAGAGAATATTAACAGAACCAGAATATAGTTTAATTAAACAATATGAGGCATTATTAGGGACTGAAAATGTTACAGTGAAATTCACTGAAGATGGTATCGACGCTATCGCAACTTTAGCTGTTGAAATTAATTCAACTATTGAAAATATTGGTGCGCGTCGCTTACACACTATCTTAGAACGTGTTTTAGAAGATATTAGTTTTACTGCGGCAGACAAAAGTGGAGAATCAGTAGTGATTGATGCTGAATATGTTAAAAATAATGTAAACGAACTATCAAAAGATACCGATTTATCTAAATACATTTTATAATTCTTCATGTCTCTTAAAGGAACAAAATCTCACATTCACAAAGTTAAAGTGAGGTACTCAGAAATAGATTGTCAAAGAATAGTCTATAATTCACATTATCTAACATATTTTGATATTTCTATTAGTGAATTGTTAGATGATCTTTTTGATCAAGATATATATATCAAAGAAACGAATAATGAATTTCATACAGTTGCGGTGCAAATGAATTTTAAAGCACCAGCAAAATTAAACGATAAATTAGAAATATATTCTTCAATTAAAAAAGTTGGAAATTCAAGTCTCACATTTTATCAAGAAATTTATAAAGAAAATTCTGAAGAGCTACTAAATTCAGCCGAAATAGTTTGGGTTCACACAAATCAAAGTGAAATGAAATCGGCTGAGATACCTGAAGACCTGAGAAATAAATTTGATAAATATTTAATTAATTAGTCAGATGTTGCAACTAATAACCAGTTAGGATTTTTAGAATTTTTATTTTTTGAAAAAGTCCAAATGTCCGTGATTTTTTGTACTTGATTTAAGCTTCCAGAAATGACTTCGTCTTTACTGTTTTTAATACAAGTAATCATTTCTGAGATAAAGCGAACAGTAACTTCCATAGGATTAGATTTTAAATCCTTATGAACAATTTCAGAGGATTCTATACCAATGAAATTGAATTCAACTTTTTCCTCATTAGCATTTCTTTGCTCAATGACTTCTTCAAAGCTACTCATGACTGATTCAGATAAAAAAGGTTTTAATGCTGCTTTATTACCATTCTCAAAATTTGTAACAATCAATTCGTAAGCATTTGATGCACCATTAAGAAAATCTTTTTGATCAAACCATCCATCTGCTTTAGGCTTAGAATCTACATTTGGCTGAATTTTAATAACTTCTTCTTCTTTGTTTTTTTTGTGGTTCCTCATAAGTAAAGCGTGAGGTATCTGTTTTCTCGTGACCTGTTCTTCTACCTAAAACGCTTCTTAGCCTTAATAATACTAAACCTGCTATTACAGCTAATATTAAGATATCCAGATATTGAATTGCTTCACTCATGATTATAAATATTATAGAATACTTTATTTAGGTATTTAAACTAAAGTTTCAACTATTAAAGGCTATTTTGTTTTTGTATTTACTCATTATTTTCATAATCTTACCAATAATCGAGATATCAATTTTTATTCAGGTTGGCGGTTTTTTAGGCACGTTTAATACAATTTTGATTATTTTCTTAACTGCGGCTGTAGGGGTATATTTTGTGAGACAGCAAGGATTTAGAACATTTCAGAAAATTGGGGTTGAGCTCCAGAACCAACAGATTCCTGTTCAAGGAATGTTTGATGGTTTAGTTATTTTAATAGCTGGCATACTTCTTGTAACTCCAGGATTCTTAACTGACATTATTGGATTTTTGGGTCTTGTTCCCCAAACCAGAGTATTGCTTTTAGCTATGGTTAAAAATTTCTTTTTTCAAAGATATTCAAATGCTCAGAAACAATATAAAAAAGATATAAATGAAACCATAGATGGTGACTTCATAGAAATAGAAGAAGACCATGAGGAGAAATAATGGACGTAACCGCAAAAATAATTACTCAATTTGTAAAAGATTTATCATTTGAAAATCCTAAAGGACCAAGTGGGTTTCAGGCAAAAGATGAAAGACCTGCAATTAATGCAAAGGTTGATGTAAAAGCAGCTAACCAAAAAAATACCAATATTTATGAAATAGAATTGAATATAAATGTATCTGCTGCCCGTGTTGAAGAGCAGATTTATATTGTCGATTTAAAGTATGTTGGAATTTTTGAGATTGAGAACCTGACTGATGATATTAAAGAAGCGTACTTACTAGTTGAATGCCCAAGACAACTATTTCCTTTTGCTAGAAGAATTATTTATGATCTGCACGCTGATGGTGCTTTACCGCCACTTATGCTTGACCCAGTAAATTTTGCAGATTTATATCAAAAAAGAAAACAAGCAGCTAATTAAATTTTTAATTTATTACTAATTTATTACTAATGATGTCTTTCCATTTTCAGTAGTAAGTTTTGGTTCTTTGGTTACAAGCTTTGCTTGTCCATTTTCAATAATAAATTTTGGTTCAATGGTTGAAATGTTTTTATAGTTATTATTTCTATTAAGCTCTAATAATTCATCTGTTGATTGATAGGCAGCCACTAACTCTAAACTTTTTATAGTTGGCATAATTATTGGGAATTTGCCTTTTTTCATTTCTAATAAGGCCTTTTCAGGGTCGATCCACTTACTATCTACACCCTCAAATCCGTCATGAGCCGCTTTTTGAGCTGGAGATTTTGCAATGAAAAACCTTGTATTATATCGTTTTTTTTCTATTGCCGGTGTAATCCAGTGAGAGATATAAGCTAGTTGATCAGTGGCCAATTGCATATCTAATTCTTGCATCATATGCAAAAATACATTCTCACCGTTAAGTAATTTTTTTCGATACTGTTCAATAATTTTAGTTTCCCTACCAGATACATTATTTACTATCTCTCCATTATTTCGATAGGCTAATAGAATTCCACTTTCCTCAAAACATTCACGAATGCATGCAATCCAATAATGTATCCCTCCAACATTCATATTAAGTTTTTTTGAGGCTTCGATATCATCTAGGCCATAGCACATATCTACAATATTTTTGAGTCGATCATTTGTATCTAATTTACCCCCTGGGAATACCCAAGCTCCACCAAAGTTTGTTCGAGTTGCACGTTTCAACATAAACACTTCTATTTTTTTATTATTATCTCTTACAAGCAAAACTGTTGCTGCAGGGACTGGTGTTGAAGGTTGTTCTGTAGGTGAGGCTATTGTATGGTTGATCTGATTATCTTTCATGCAGCTAAATTATTTGATTTTTTTCCAGATAGCATTTTCACCCAAAGTTTCAATAAATTCTTCATGTAACTTTTTTTCTTCATCAGTTATTCGTGGGGGAAGATTACGATTTTGAATCTTTGAAACGTCAAAATTATGTTCTTGGGTCTGAATATATTCTTCCTGTTTTAAATCTAAACTTGGTTCTCTTGCATCTAAAAGCTCAATATAAACTTTTGCCAATAACTCTGCATCAAGAGTAGCAGAATGCTTTTCTCGTTGGGTGTTATCAATAGAAAATCTTTTACACAGTGCATCTAAAGATACTCCTTGACCAGGGAACTTTTCTCTAGCAATCGTTACAGTATCGACCTTTTTATTATTTAGAGATGGCTTCCCACAACTTTGAAGCTCATAATTAATAAAACCAATGTCAAAATCAATATTATGAGCAACTATAGTATCGTTTTGAACAAACTGTATAAATTCATCAGCTACTTTATTAAAGGTAGGCTTATCATACAAAAAATCACTAGTAATTCCGTGTATGTCTGTTGACGTTTGAGGGACGTCGCGTTCAGGATTAATATATTGATGGTAGGTCTTTCCTGTAGGAATAAAATCAATAATTTCTAATGCAGCAATTTCTATAATCTTATGACCCTCACCGGGTCTCAAGCCAGTAGTTTCTGTGTCTAAAATGATCTCTCTCATCTAGTTGGCTTTGTTAAAGAATTCATTCCACGCTTTAGGCTCCAATAACTTTAATTGCTCTACCGTATTTGAAACCTCATCTTTAGTAGATTCAATGCTGGTTTCAGTAGAAATTATAAAATTTGCTTTTTTTAGTTTTTCTTGATCAGGCATTTGTTGCTTTTTTAGAATTTTAAAAACCTCCATCGGTATTTGTCTTTCACCCACTACTCTCTCTTGTTGTTTATTTTCTGAAGCAATAACTACAATTGATGTGTCTACATATTTCTCTCCTCCTGTCTCAAAGAGTAAAGGAATATCTAAAATACAACCAAATTTTTTTTCTTCTATTAGTTTTTTAATATAGTTAATTTGATACTGCCTTGTTACAGGGTGAACTACAGATTCTAAGTCTTTAAACTTTTCTGGTTGTTTATTTAAAATATCTCGAAGCGATTTTCGATTTACTTTATTGTCTTCTTTTGTCCCAGGAAAAATTTCATTAATTTTATCAATTACACTCATATCGTTTTCATAAATATAGTGAACTGTATCATCAGCATTATAAACACCAAAATTATACTCCTTAAACATTGCTGCAGTAGTAGACTTTCCTGTGCCGATAGAACCCGTTAAGCCAACTAAAAGCATTACAGCCCCTCTAGTTTATTCATTAATAAGTCGCTGTTTTTGGGAAGAACGTTATGCCAAATATTAAAAGATTCTGCGGCCTGCTCAACAAGCATTTTAATTCCATTTTGATATTGGATATTTCTTTTTTGCGCATCAGAGAGAAAATTGGTTAATTTAGGATTATAGATTAAATCATACACAAATGCCCCTTGGTCAACTTTGGTAAAATTAATCATTGTATTATTGGTGTTTCCAAGCCCTAGACTTGTTGTGTTCACTATAAACTGCATTTCGCCAACTACATCCCCCAGGTCCTTTTGATCAACAACCTCTGACTCTGTCTGGAGAAACCTTTGAATTTGTTCAGCTTTTTCTAATGTTCGGTTACAAATATATACCCTTCCACCAAGGTTATGAATTGCACAAACTACTGCCCGGGCGGCTCCTCCTGCGCCTAAAACTAAACAGTTTTTGTTATGAATGTTATGGTCAACAACCTTTTGGTCCAACGATCTTTGAAACCCGATAACATCTGTGTTGTCGCCACACACCGTGCCTTTTTTAAAAGTAAGAGTATTCACTGCCCCTGTTTGCTTTGAAACATCGGTTAACTCCTTAGCAAAAGAAAACGCAAGCTCCTTTAATGGCACTGTCACGTTAAGGCCTGATATTCCACTTTCGATTAGAGCGCACACCTCTTTTTCGAAATGCTCCGGGTCAATATTGATTTTTTCATAATTTACTGCATCAATGTTGTTTTCCTTAATCCAGTGGTTATGGATTATCGGTGAGATGCTGTGATCTACTGGAAATCCGATTACACCTGTTTTTTTACTTTGGGTCATTTGTAAATAAAATATTATTGTTCCACAAAAACTGTGTTAAGGGCAACATAGAAATGCCCTGAATAGAAAATATATCCCCGTCAATTGACTCAAATAGTTTAATGCCTTCTTTTTCTATTGCATAAACACCAACTATATTCAAAATTTCATCACTTGCTTCTGCAAGATAGCTTTGTATCATTTCCTCACTCAACGCTCGCATTTTCATTTTAGACTCATTTAAATATCTCCATACAATACTGTTGTTTTTTGCTATTACTGTAGAGGTAATTAATGTGTGCTCTTGTCCGCTAAGAGTTCTTAGCTGTTCCACAGCCTCTCCTCTGTTGTTTGCCTTATTAAAAAGCTTTCCTTGCAGATCAAGGACCTGGTCAGACCCGATAACAAATACATCTGGATTTGATGAGGATGGTTTTAGCGCCTTGAGCTCACTTAATTTAACAGCTATCTCTTTAGGTGATTGAGAGGACATAGACAGCTTAACCTCTTCTTCATCTACGCCGTGACTTACTGTTTCAAACTTTATTCCTGCTTTTTTAAGCAGTTTTGCTCGTGTTGGACTTTTTGAGGCTAGAAGAATATTCATGTTTATAAACTATTGGTAATTATGTCTTTTGTGTTGATTATTTTTAGTGGTTTCTTGTTTATAGCTCAATTTCGCTTTTTTTCTTTTTTTTAGGTCTTTTATTACTATTTTATCCACCTGTAGACTATATAACAATTATTATTAACAGGTATGGATAAGTCTAAATGCCATTTGGTTTTGCTATTTTATTTATTTAAAAGAATGTGGGTTTTTTTATATTTTTCCTATACTCACATAACCACAGGAACAACTACTACTACAACCTTATATATATATTAATGAGTATATTTAAAGATACCCTAAAACAAAAACAAACAACCTCCACACCCCTATGGTTAATGAGACAAGCAGGAAGGCATTTACCAGAATATAGAAAACTAAGATCTCGTTACCCCAACTTAATGGATATGTTTCTAAACTCAGAAGAGATTGCAAAAGTTACTCTCCAGCCCGTTGATAGATATAACCTTGATGCTGCAATTATTTTTTCTGATATCTTAATGGTGCCATACACACTGCAGGCATCGATAGTCTTTAATGAGGGAGGGAGAGGACCCGTTGTTGATATAGACTTTAGTAAAGAACAAAAAATAGAAAGAGCGGAGCCAGTTTTTAACGCAATAGAAAAAGTAAAAGAAAAATCTACAACCCCACTTATTGGATTTGCCGGAGGCCCGTGGACAACTGTTTTTTATTGTTTATTTAATTCAGAGGAAAGAAAGAAAAACACCCAAACATTAATTGAAAGAAACGAAAGTAAAATCGACCAACTTATAGAAAAGTTTACCGACGCGACTATAAATTATGCCTTAAGTCAAATTGAATCAGGTATAGATGCTTTTCAATTATTTGAATCGTGGGCAGGAACATTAAATGAAGAGCAGTTTGATAAATGGTGCATAGAACCCACAACAAAAATATTTAAAGAAATTGATAACACAACAATACCTACTATTGGATTTCCACGAGCAGCAAGTGTTCCAAATCAAATTAAATATTCCAACATTAATAATATCAGCTGCATATCCCTGGATTATAATTTTCCCTTGGACCAAGTGATAAGTTTAAACCAGAAAATTTCTTACCAAGGAAACCTACATCCAGAAATATTATACAAAGGTGGCACAGAGCAATCTCAAGCAGTTGAAAAGATTCTAAATGCTTTTAAATCTAAGCCCCATGTTTTTAATTTGGGTCATGGTGTTTTACCGGAAACACCAATTAAACACATAGAAGAACTCATTAAACAAGTGAGGGCAGAATGAAAACAGCTGTAGTCTTATTAAACTTGGGCGGGCCAGATCGACCAGAAAGCGTGAAACGTTTTTTGTTTAATCTTTTCAATGACCCTCTAATTATAAGGCTTCCAGGCTTTTTAAGAACCCCTTTGGCATGGTTGATTTCAACGAGAAGAAACAAGGAAGCTCAAGCCATTTACAGTGAAATAGGCGGAAAGTCTCCTATATTAGAAATTACTACTGCTCAAGCTGAAGCCTTAAGCACCAAGCTCGCGGCTCATGGAATGGACAACCAAGTATTTGTAAGTATGCGTTATTGGCACCCCATGACAGACGAGGTTGTTCAAAAAGTCAAAGCTTACAACCCAGATCATGTTTTTTTACTACCATTATATCCTCAATATTCAACCACCACCTCCAAGTCTTCTCTGGATATTTGGTTAAAAGAATCAAAAAAACAAAGCCTTAAAGTTCCCACCAAGTATGCCTGCTGTTATCCAACAAATAAAAAATTAATAGAGGCCCATAGCCAGCTAATTCAAAAACAAATCTTAGAAGTTAAAAATAAAAAAATAAGAATTTTATTTTCAGCACATAGTTTACCTGTATCAATTATAAAAAGCGGAGACCCTTATCAGTGGCAAGTACAACAAACAGTGCTTAGTATTATGAATAGAATAAAGGGAGCCGAAGACCATGTTTTATGTTACCAAAGCAAGGTTACCCCAGTTAAGTGGTTGGAACCATCCACTCCAGATGAGATCAAAAAAGCTGTACAAGATGATGTGGCAATTATTATTGTTCCCATAGCCTTTGTTTCTGATCATTCAGAGACTTTGGTTGAGTTAGATATCGAATATAAAAACCTTGCAGAAGAAATGGGTTCAAAAGATTACTATCGTATTGAAGCGCTTAATATAAACGAAATGTTTATAGAAGGTCTAAAAGATTTAGTGCTGGAAAGTCAAGAAGTTCGCGTGACGAAAAACATCTCAGCTAAAATATGTCCCAAAACATTTAAAGAGTGTTATCATAATTTTAATGAATGAGATTTTTTTATATAAGTTATTTTTAAGCCTACACATTATTAGTGTAATTGCTTGGATGGCTGGCATGCTTTATCTGCCCCGTCTCTTTGTTTACCATTCAACAAAACCAGTAGGTTCAGATTCTTCAGAAACATTTAAAATTATGGAGAGGAAATTACTTAATTTGATAATCAACCCAGCAGCAATTTTTTCTTATATATTTGGCTTTGCGTTAATACATTCGATTGGGGCAGAAAATCTAGGACAAATCTGGCTACAGCTAAAAATTCTCTTAGTTTTGGCCATGTCAGGTTTGCATGGATATTTTTCTAGATTAGTAAGAGATTTTGAGGCCGATAAGAGAACAAAAAGTCATAAATTTTATAGAATAATCAATGAGTTACCGACTGTATTGCTGATTATTATTATATTCCTTGTTATTTTTAAGCCGAATTAGGTCTTGCAATTTTTCAAATAAATAATACATAAGAGACTTCTTCGAACACAATTTCCTTTTACTCTCATAAAAATCTTAAACATATTTACCGAACATGAATCTTAAACTTAAAGAATTAAAAATTAAAACACCTCAAGAACTTCTAGCGTATGCTGAGGAGTTAGGAGTTGAGAATGCAAGTTCTATGCGTACTCAAGATATGCTTTTTTCAATTCTCAAAACATTAGCGTCTGATAAAAAAGAAATAGACGGGGAAGGTGTTTTAGAAGTTTTACAAGACGGATTCGGATTTTTAAGATCTAAGGAAGCAAATTATTTACCAGGTCCAGATGATATATATGTAAGTCCAAGTCAAATAAAAAGATTTGGATTAAGGTCAGGAGACACTGTTGAAGGTCCTATTAGAGCACCGAAAGAAGGAGAAAGATATTTTGCATTATTAAAAATTGATTCTATTAATTACGAAGCTACAGAAAAAAGTAAAAATAAAATTAATTTTGATAACCTGACACCACTATATCCTGACGAGCAAATTAGATTAGAAACTGAAAAGCCATCTAAGGATGCTAGTGCTCGTGTTATAGATTTAGTTTCACCTATTGGTAAGGGTCAGAGAGCATTAATTGTTTCACCTCCAAGAACAGGGAAAACAGTATTACTACAGAATATTGCACACTCAATAACTGATAATCATCCTGAATGTTATTTAATGGTTCTTCTTATTGACGAACGTCCTGAGGAAGTTACAGATATGCAACGATCAGTGAAAGGTGAGGTTGTAAGTTCTACATTTGACGAACCTGCATCTAGACACGTTCAAGTAGCTGAGATGGTTATAGAAAAAGCAAAGCGATTAGTGGAACATAAAAAAGATGTGGTGATCCTACTAGATTCAATCACAAGACTAGGACGAGCTTATAATACAGTTGTTCCAAGTTCTGGTAAGGTATTGACTGGAGGTGTAGATGCTAACGCATTACAAAGACCAAAACGTTTCTTTGGTGCAGCTCGAAATATTGAAGATGGTGGCTCACTAACTATTATTTCAACAGCTTTAATCGATACTGGTAGTAGAATGGATGAGGTAATTTTTGAGGAATTTAAGGGTACTGGTAACTCTGAGATCATTCTTGATAGAAAGGTTGCCGATAAAAGAATTTATCCAGCAATTGATATTACACGCTCAGGTACCAGAAAAGAAGAGATTCTTCTTGAAAATGATGAGTTACAAAAGATGTACGTTCTTCGAAGAATTCTTAATCCGATGGGAACCATGGATTCTATTGAGTTTCTACTTGGTAAATTGAAAGAGACCAAAGATAATACAGAGTTCTTTCAATCTATGAATAAATAGATTTTCTTTTCTTTCTTATCCTTTAGTTTTTAATAAAGAAGAAATTTTATATTTCTTGCCTACAGCTTGAGATCCGCCTACATTTTCAAGATCAATAATCATATAAAATTCTATTTTTTTTACTTTAAGTTTTGAAATCAATTTTGCAGATGCTAATGCGGTTCCACCTGTCGCAATTAGGTCATCAACAATTAACACTTTATCTTTAGAATTGATTGAACCTTTATGTATCTGAATTTCATCATTTCCGTACTCTAAGCTATATTTTTGTTTTAAAACATCCCCAGGTAACTTACCTTTTTTTCGAATTGGAACTAATGGAACATTGCATTCATAAGCAATTGCTGCTCCAAAAATAAAACCTCTAGCTTCAACCGCTGCAATTTTGGTAAATTTATTTTTTTTAGCATAACGAGATATTGACTTTACAACTTGTCTTAATAGTTTTGCATCATCAGTAATAGAAGTAATGTCTTGAAATAAAATTCCTTTTTTAGGAAAATCTTCAATTACTCTGATTTTTTTCCTAAGATTTGTTGCTAGATTTGTTTTCAATTTTTAATAACCGTCTTTTAGCTTGTATTCCACCTACAGATGTAAAACCTGTCAACCTTCCATCTTTTGCAACTACTCTGTGACAGGGAACAGACATCATTAAGTTATTTCTACCCAAAGCACCACCAACTGCTCTAGGAGAAGTTCTTAATCTTTTGGCAATTTGTCCGTAGCTAGTTGTCTTACCATAAGGAACTTTTCTTAACTGATTCCATACTCTTCTTTGAAATTTGGTTCCTATTTGTTTAGTAGGGAAAGTCAGAGATCTTCTTTTTCTCATTAAAAAGCTATTAATTTGTAGTGCAGCTCGGAGAAGCAACTTATCTTTAGTTCGAGTTGTTTTTTTACGCGTTAATTTAACGCTAGAAACTTTTTGATTAAATGCTGTAATTTCAACATTACCAATGATTGATTTAAAAATGTAGCTACTCATGTATAGTTATAAGTTACAATAATTTTATAAATTCATGAATAACAAATTTTTTGAGCGACACGTTTTTTGTTGTACAAATCAACGCCCAGAAGGTCATGCTAAAGGCTGCTGTGCTAGTAAACAGTCTGTCAAATTGAGAGCGTACATGAAGCAAAGAACAAAAGAGGTTGTTCCTGATAAAAAAATAAGGATTAATGCATCAGGATGTTTAGATCAGTGTGAACACGGACCAGCAATGGTAGTATATCCAGACAATATTTGGTACTCATATAAATCGGAAGAAGACATTGATTTAATTATTAAAGAACACTTATTAAACGATAGTATTGTAGAAAAACTTTTAATTAAAAAATAAACAATGACTATCTATGCATTATCTACTGCTAATGGAATTGCTGGCCTTGCTGTTATAAGAGTATCAGGTCACTTGGCATTAACAGCTCTAAAGACTCTTTCTAGAAAAAGTCATTTTGAGCCAAACATGATGACTAGAACAAATTTTTTTGATCCAAATACAAGTGAACTTCTTGATAAGGGGCTCGCAGTTTTTTTTGCCAAACCAAACAGTTTTACAGGAGAAGATGTTGTTGAAATTCATATTCATGGAGGAATTTCAACAGTAAATCTAGTCTTGAAGGCTTTAGGATCAATTGATCAATTAAGACTTGCTGAACCAGGAGAGTTTTCAAAAAGAGCATTTATCAATAATAAAATGGACCTGACCGCTATCGAGGCTATGGGTGATCTAATCAATGCCCAAACTGAAGCTCAGCACAATCAGGCATTAAGCCAAATGGGAGGTAGTCTTAATAAACTCTATATGTCGTGGAGGAGAGATTTGATTGAATTAGTTGCATATTTGGAGGCAGAAATTGATTTTTCAGAGGAAGATATTCCAGAGGACATTTTAAAAAATACTAATTTAAAAATTGATAAACTTCTTAAAGAAATGAACCACCACTTAAACGAGCGACATCAAGGAGAAATTTTAAGGGATGGATTTAGAGTAGCAATTATTGGATCTCCAAATGTTGGTAAGTCTAGTCTTTTAAACACCTTTGCTCAAAGAGACGTAGCAATTGTTTCTGATCAAGCTGGAACCACAAGGGATGCGATTGAAGTGAGACTAAATGTTTCTGGTTATCCTGTATTATTTACCGACACTGCAGGATTAAGAGAAACAAAAGATAGTATTGAGCAAAAGGGCATTGAAGTAACTCATAAAAAAATTTCTGAAAGTGATCTTGTTATAGAAATATTTGATAATCCTTCCAAGTTAGAATTTAAAGAGAATCATTTAATTGTTCTAAATAAATGTGATCAAGTTAATCAAGAAAATTTTCAATTTAAATCAGCTATTAATATATCTGCAAAATCTGGAGAAGGTATTGATAACCTGTTAGAAGTCATCTCTTCAAAGGTGAAGCAAAATTTTATAAAACAATCTACTACTGTTCCAACAAAAACACGATATATCCTAGGTGTTCAAAAAACAGTTCAAAGTTTATTAAATGCTAAAAATGTTAATTTGATATCTCAAACAGAATTAATTGTTGAAGAATTGCGTTTGGCTATTAATGAAATAGGTCGTCTCACAGGAGCCGTAGATGTCGAAGAATATTTAGAAGTTATTTTTAGAGATTTTTGTATAGGCAAGTAAGATTCGTCTCAAAATTATTTTATTGCATTTCAGTTAAGTTAATTTAATTAACTTAGTTATGTCTCAAGATGATTATGACGTAGTAGTTGTTGGTGGTGGCCATGCCGGGTGCGAAGCTGCTACAACTGCAGCTCGTATGGGAGCAAAAACCCTTCTAATCAGCCATAAATTTGAAACCATTGGTGAAATGTCTTGTAATCCAGCAATTGGAGGCCTTGGAAAAGGCCATTTAGTAAGGGAAATTGATGCTTTAGACGGAATTATGGGCAGAATTGCTGACCTTTCTAGTATTCAATATAGGCTTCTGAATCGTACTAAAGGACCTGCGGTAAGGGGTCCAAGGGCACAGTCTGACAGAAAGCTTTACAAAAAGTACATGCAGCGGGAAATCCAAGATACACCCAATTTATCATGTTTATTTGACCCAGTTGAAGACCTACTTTTTGAAGATAAAAAATCAATTGCGGGAATTATTTGTGCAAGTGGAAAAAAAATTTCTACCAAAAAAGTTATCATTACAACTGGAACATTTTTAAATGGACTTATTCATTTAGGTGAAAAAACTATTCCTGCTGGAAGACATGGTGATGAACCTTCAATTGGTTTAGCTAAATCACTTTATGATTCAGGGTTTAATATTGGTAGGTTAAAAACTGGAACGCCAGCAAGACTAGATAAAAATTCAATTAACTTTAAAATACTCGAGCAACAAGAAGCAGATGATGAACATTCATACTTTTCTTTTTTAACAAATAAAACTTACAATGATCAAATACCATGTCATGTTGCTTTTACTAATCCCAGAGTACACGAGATAATCCAAAAAAACCTAATGAAATCAGCTATTTACTCAGGTCAAATAGAAGGTACTGGTCCGCGTTACTGTCCTTCAGTTGAAGATAAGATTGTAAAGTTTAATGATAAAACTAGACATCAAATTTTTTTAGAACCTGAAGGATTAGATAGTGAACTGATTTATCCAAATGGAATTTCAACATCTTTACCTGCAGATGTTCAGGAATCATTCATTAGAGAAATTGAGGGATTAGAAAAAGTAAAAATTGTTAGACACGGTTATGCAATTGAGTACGATTTTATTGATCCTCAAGAACTTTTTCAAACTCTTGAGACTAAAAGAATCAAAGGACTTTATTTAGCAGGACAAATTAATGGCACAACTGGTTATGAAGAAGCTGCTGCTCAGGGATTAGTCGCAGGACTTAACGCTGCGCTTTCATTATCAAATAAAGAATATTTATTTGAACGTAATAACTCATACATTGGCGTCATGATTGACGACTTAACGCTTAAAGGTGTAACCGAGCCTTATCGAATGTTTACATCAAGGGCAGAGTACCGATTGAAACTAAGAGCTGATAATGCTGACCTTCGACTGACCTTGGAAGCTGAAAAATTGAATTTAATATCCCAAGCTAGAAAAAATCATTTCAATAATAAATTAAAAAAATTAAATGATCTTAATAATATACTTAAAAATCAATATGTTACACCACATCATATTGAAAAAATAGGAATTAAAATCAATCAAGACGGAAAAAAAAGATCTGCCTTTGATCTCTTATCGTATCCAGATATAAATTTTGATACTATAAAAAAAATCTTTAATATTGATTCACTTGATACCTATAGTAGTGAAATTAAAGAACAAATTTCAATAGAGGCACATTATAAAGGATATTTAAAAAAACAAGATTCTGAAATTTTATCTCTTAAAAAGGATGAAAAAATTAAAATACCTGAAAATATTGATTACTTCGAAATGGCTAGTTTATCGATGGAAATCAGAGAAAAATTATCAAAAATAAGACCAAAAACGATTTCTCAAGCTTCAAGAATTGATGGTGTGACACCTGCATCATTGAGTTTTTTACTTGCCTTTATTAAAAATAGAGAAAAATCTAAGAAATTCGCATAATATATCTCCTATGGAAGATAATAGTGATTCGTTTGCAGAAATGAATCCAAATGTTTCACGTGAAACAATTGATCAATTAAAAGACTACAGAGAGCTGATTATTAACGAAAAGAGCAATTTGATATCCAATAATGATAAAAAATCTTTATGGATAAGACACTTTCACGATTCGATGAGAATTATTGACCTATTTTCATTGAAAAATAGCCAAATAATTGATGTTGGAACAGGAGCAGGTTTACCTGGAATTCCAATAGCATTATCTTTAAAGAATACTGCAAACCAGATTTATTTGTGTGAAAGTAGAAAGAAAAAGATTGATTTTTTACTAAGATGTAAAGAACAGCTCAAACTAGATAATGTTGAGGTGATTCATGAAAGAGTCGAAAACCTTAAAAATAAGAAATTTGATTATATTATTGGTAGAGCAGTAACCCAATTAAACCCTTTTTTTTCAATGTGTTATAATATTACTAAAGAAAAAACTATTTTCTTGCTTCATAAAGGTATACATATTGATAAAGAGCTTAACGATACTACTAAATATTGGAATTTTGAGCATAATATTTATGAAAATCATAGAGAAAAGGGATCTTATATTATTGAGATAAAAAACTTAATTAAATCAATAACTTAAATGTATATATGAAAATAATTGCTATTTCAAATCAAAAAGGTGGAGTTGGCAAGACAACAACAGCAATTAATTTATCAACTGCATTAGCAGCAATTGGTCAAAAAGTTTTAGTTATAGATTTAGATCCACAAGGCAATGCTAGTACTGGTTTGGGTATCAATTATAACCAAAGAGAAAAAACAATATATGATATCTTATCTGGCCAAGTAGAAATTCAATCAGCAATACATCAAACTAATATTTCTAATTTATCAATTATTCCATCAACAGTAGATCTTTCAGGAATTGAACCTGAGTTAGCCCATGAAACTGATAGAGCCTATGTTTTAAAAAATATTTTTAATTCAACTCAAGCTTTAGATGATTTCGACTTTGTTTTCATTGATTGTCCTCCAGCATTAAGTTTACTAACTGTAATGGCAATGACTTTAGCAAACTCTATTATTGTTCCTCTGCAGTGTGAGTTTTTTGCTCTTGAAGGATTAAGTCAATTAATTAAAACAATCGAGAGAGTAAAAAATAATTTGAATCCAAATTTACATATTGATGGAATTGTTCTTACTATGTTTGATGGAAGAAATAAACTTTCTTCACAAGTTGCAGAGGATGTAAAAACTCATCTTAAAGAACAAGTTTATGAAACAATTATTCCTCGTAATGTAAGAGTATCAGAAGCACCATCATTTGGAATGCCCGCATTAATTTACGATCATCGAGCGTCTGGTAGTCAAGCCTATATAAGATTGGCAAATGAAATTATAAAACAAAATAATAATCAAGAGGCAGCATAATGGCATTAAACACAAATAAAAAGGGACTGGGGAGAGGTCTTTCTTCTTTAATGGGTGACACTGAATCTGTTCAAAGCACAGCTTCAACAAGCACAAGTGAAACAACAATTTCAATTGCCAAACTTAGACCAAGTCCCTTACAGCCAAGAAGGATCTTTGATAAAAATAGTATCAATGAACTTGCAGAATCAATCAAGTCAAAAGGATTAGTTCAACCAATTCTCGTAAGACCTTCCCATGCTAATCAAGGTGATTATGAAATTATTGCAGGTGAGAGAAGATGGCGAGCTGCACAAGTTGCACAATTGCATGAGATTCCAGCTGTAGTCAGAAATTTAAATGATACAGAGTCACTGGAGATTGCAATTATAGAAAATGTGCAACGTTCTGATTTATCCCCAATTGAAGAAGCTGCTGGTTACAAAAAATTGATGGAAAGTTATAATCATACTCAGGAAAAGTTATCAGAAGTTGTAGGAAAAAGTAGAAGCCATATAGCAAATATTATTAGGTTGTTGAGCCTTCCGCAGTCAATTCAAGATATGATTTCACAAGGCAGCATCACCTCTGGACACGCTCGTGCCATTATGAATAGTGCATTTCCAGAGCAACTTGCTGAAAAAATTATCAACGAAAATTTGTCTGTTAGAGCTACAGAAGCTCTAGTTAAAGAGAAAAAAGAAGGACCAAAGAAAATAAAATTAAAAGACCCCGATACAATTGATCTTGAGAAAAGATTAACTGATACGTTAGGTCTAGATGTTTCCATTACTCACAAAGGTAAGCAAGGTGGTTCGATCAAAGTTACTTATAAGTCTTTAGATCAACTAGAATTTGTTACAAAAAAATTAAGAAACTAAGCTTGGAAATATTTTTTACCTTGATTAGCAATATTTAATACATATTTCTCACAAATCACCGGGCTTAAAGAGCTTTCTGATTTACATTTATATTCAGCATTTAGTAATATTGTTAAGCATTTTTCAATTTCATTTAAAGGCCAAGCGTTGCAATGATTTCGAAAGTTATCTTTATCCTTCCAAAACAAAGGAGGTTTCAATATTTTTACTGCTTCATCAAAACTTTTTTGTTTTTTAATTTCAATCTTTGTTTGTTGGATTCTTAACATATAATTTATTAATGAACGAATAATTGCAATTGAGTTAGTGCCTTCAGAAAAAATTTTATGAATAACCTTGGAAGCATTTTTTGTTTTTCCATACATTATTGACTCATTCACCTTATTTAAACTCGTCGAAGTAGAATCATTTAAAATTAGCTTGACTTCTTCAAGAGTTAAACTTTCTTCTCTATTTTTCTGATAAAGATAAATCTTTTCTAATTCATTTTGATTTAAAGATCTGTCATTGCTTAAAAATTGAACTAAATAATTCTTAATTTCTCGATCTAATGTTAAATTAGAACTTTGAATAAAGCTTTGAACAAGATTCATGATTGATCTAGCGTCATCTTCATAGCATGGAATAGAAAAAATACTTTTAGAAGCATCGAATAATTTTCTTAGTTTTGACGATTTGGTAAGATTATCAGATTTCAATATCAGGATTGTATTTTCAAACTCATGATTCTGTAAACCATCGATAATGCTTGAATGTTTATCCTTAATTGTATCAACAAGAATAATTTTCTTGGTGTTAAACATTGAAAAAGTTTGAATTTCCTCCATTATTTTATTTGGTTCTTCGTCAAGATTTTTAGCTGAAATCAACACTTCATCAACTGAATCATTATTCTTAAATGTAGTTGATAAAGTCTGAATAATATTTCTTACCAACCCTTCATTTGGTCCATACACCAAAAATATCAAATTTCTATTCTTATTTGCGAAAATGTCTTTAATAGTACTTTCTTTTAAAATCATTCTGATCGTAAAATATTACTTTGAATCTTGATTGACATCATCTGAACCGCTTCGTTTGTTGCAATTTCTATTGCTTGTTTTAATTTTTCATCAGTTTCAATTTCAGAGGTTTGAACGAGGTACTCAGCAAAACCTCTAGAAATATCATTGTACAATTTAATCTCATTATTTGACTCAGTAACGTCAAAAGTAATCATAACTTCAATTCGATATTTACTAACAGTTCCGTCAGTATTTGTAATCAGCGGGGTACTATTTTGGGTTATACTTAAATTAATTGTATATAAACTTTGATTTGAAGCAGAGCTATATATCCCAAGGACTTTATTTTTTATTAAATAACCAGGATCATTTTTAAACACAATTGAATAAGTTTGATTATTTAAATTATTTTCTGAAGTCTTATAAATAGGCTTAAATCCACAGTCAGATAATACTATTATAAGAGAAAATAAAAAAAATATTTTTAATGACTTAATCATGGTTATTTTATTTGACTAATAAGTTCAGTAAGTGACGACTCATATTTCTTCCAGGCACCGATTGATTTATTATTGAGTGGTTTTCTAACTTGGTCAATACTTGCTGTGCGTACTTGTCTTTTAGTTTCATAAAATTTCAGACATTGTTCCTCCCATTCAAGACCACAAAAACTAACTAAATCACGAGAAGTTTTTTCCTGGTTATTAATCAATTCTTCATTATCAAGGACAAATACATCATTTTTATATCTATCTAGCCAAAAATCCATTAAATCTGAATGCAACTTATAATACTGTGCAAGTGTTTTTTGATCATAAGAATATTGATGTGACATCTCAAGAAACTTATGAGCATAGAGTGAAAAACAATTATCTATAGGATCTCGCTTACAGTAAACAATTTTAGCTTCAGGAAATATTGTTCTTATTAATCCAATAAAAACAAAATTGTGAGGCATTTTATCACATATGTAGTGATTCTTTCCTTCTCTTCTTTCAATTAATTTGTTTATATATTCTTTTCTTAAATTTAATAAAAATTTTTTGTCTGAAATATTTTTTTCAAAAGCATTAAGCACATCTTCTTTAACTTGTACGGAAGTTCCAATGCCAGAAAGATTTGCTAAAAAATTTAATTCTCCTGCTCCAGTTACATTTGAATGTGAGGATAATATTTGTTCACACAGAGTAGTTCCAGATCTAGGCATTCCACAGACAAAAATTGGTACGATATTTCCTTTTTTATTTAGACTAAAATCTAAATTATTAGAAAAAATATTTTTTAATCTTTGAAAGAATTGCTCTTCTAATTTCATATCATATTTTTTCAGTCCATATTGTAGTTTGTTCATCCTAACTAAATATTGTGAAGATTTTTTGAGATCTTTTTTATTTTTGTAATATATATAAAATGTTTCACATAATTTGATTTGGTCTCTAATTAACGACCTTTCTCCTTTGGCATCAACTTTAACCATATCCTCATAATATTTAATTTGTTCTGAATTTAGACTGTTAGATTTATCAATTGCATACAATGCAAAGAAATCTAGTATTTTATAGTTCTTGTTGAATTCTTCTTTAATAATCTGATCAGATTTTTCTATATCACCATTTTCTCTATACGCAGAGGATAAGTCCATACGAAAAGGTGGTGAAGGAAATTTTTTGTATAGATCTTCTAAAATTTGAATGGCCTCAGTTAATTGACCATTTTGGATTAATGCTTTTGCATATTGACTATTAGAAATTGGATTTGCAGGTTCAAGTGCTATGCTCCTTTTCGCAAATTTTAGTGCAGTGTCAGGATGTTGCCAGTTGATATATAATCCGACTAAATTATTTAGTGTTGGAATGTATCTGGTATTTATCTCATAAGATTTTTGTAAACATGTTTCAGCTAATTCAAGGTTACCATTTTTAATATGAACAAATCCTAAATTATTATATGCTTCACATCTTTTAGGATTAACTTTTACTGATTTTTGAAAACAGTTATATGCTTGTTCCAATCTTCCTATATCAAAATATAAAATCCCTAAATGTCTTATAGTTTCATAATCATTTGGGATTTTATTCAAAAGATTAAGATATTCTTTTTCAGCAAGAACATAATTTTTACTTGAATGAATTTTTATTATCTCAAGTAATTCTTGATGAAAAGGCTGAACAATTTTCTGCTCTTTTTGCTGTTTTCTTCTCTGATGTCTGTTCATAGAATTTAAATTACTAAATTCAAAATTTTATTTGTTACAAATATTTGCTTTTTTATATTTTTACCTTCAACAATATCTGCAATATTTTTGATTTTCATTGATTGTTTTACTACTTCCTCTTCAATAGAATTCATTGCAATTACTATTTCTCCTCGTTTTTTACCATTAATCTGAATAATAATTGTAGTATTTTCTCTTATTAAAAAATCTTTCTTTACTTTTGGCCAAGGCTCTGTTGTGAGATCACTTGTTTTACCAATAATTTTCCAACATTCTTCAGCTAAATGCGGTGTCATTGGTTCAATTATTCTAATGAGAATTTCTAAAGACTCTTTCATTACAGATTTATCTTTAGGGTTTTCAGAATTAAATTTGCTCAAGTGATTTACCATTTCATAAATTTTTGCAACACTTACATTCATTTGAAATTTTTCAATGCTAGTTGTTACTTGTGATAGGCTGGTATGAACCTCTCTTTGAAGCTCTTTAGCTTTATCAGATATATCGTTCAAATTTTTTTCATTCTTTGTTTTAAAAACATCAATATTATTTTGGATTAATGACCAAATTTTTTGGCAAAATCTCCAGGATCCTTGAATACCAGACTCGGACCAATTAATATCACGCTCTGGAGGACTATCTGAAAGTACAAACCATCTGGCAGAGTCTGCACCATACTCAGTAATTATTTTTTCAGGGTCAATTATGTTCTTCTTTGATTTTGACATTGATTCTGAAGGACCTTTAATTATTTTTTCTCTTGATTTGATATGTGTAATCTTTCCTTTTTCTTCAATTACCTCATCAGGATAGACCCACTCATTTTTTTCATTTTTATAAGTTTCATGACAAACCATTCCTTGAGTAAATAAACCATCAAATGGTTCTGAAATTTTTATTTGTCCTCCTTTTTGGAGAGCTCTACTAAAAAATCTTGAATATAATAAGTGCAGAATTGCATGTTCTACTCCTCCTACGTATTGATCAACAGGCATCCAGTAATTGATATCTTTTTTATCAAATGGAAACTCATTGTTAGAAGCTGAGCAAAATCTTAAAAAATACCAAGATGAATCTACAAATGTATCTAACGTGTCAGTTTCCCTTATTGCTTTCATCCCTGTTTCAGGACATGTAGTGTGTTTCCATGTGGAATGAGAATCTAGAGGGTTGCCCTTTTCTTCAAAATTAACTTCTTCAGGTAATTTAACTGGTAAATCTTTTTCTGGAACTAGAATTATTTCTCCATCTTCACGATAAATTACTGGGATAGGACAACCCCAATACCTTTGTCTGGATATTCCCCAGTCTCTCAATCGATAATTAATTGTTGATTCGCCGATCCCTAATTTTTCTAACTTTTGATTTACTTCTTGTTTTGCTTCCTCAATATTTTTTCCATTTAAAAATTCAGAATTAATCAGTGTTCCATTTTCGGTATAAGCTTCATTATCAATCTTAAAGGTCTTTAAGTCAGCATCATTAGGACAGATTACAGGGATAACATCTAATTTATATTTATTCGCAAAATCTAAATCTCTTTGGTCATGAGCAGGACATCCATAAATAGCACCAGTTCCATAATCCATTAATATAAAGTTTGCTAAGTAAATTGGTAAAAAGGTATCCTTTTTAAATGGATGTTTTACAAAATGGTTTGTAAATACTCCTTCTTTTTCTTCTTTAGCTAATGTTTCCTCGCTAAAACCTTTTTTCTGACATTCTTTAATGAAATTTTTTATAGCTTCATTATGTTGAGATAAAGTTTCCGCAAAAGGATGATTAGGAGAAATAGCACAGAAGGTTGCACCAAAAATAGTGTCTTGCCTGGTTGTAAAGATTTCCAATTTTTCGTTAGTTGAATTTTTTTTATCATCAAAAACTTCAAATTGAATTTGACATCCAAGTGATTTACCAATCCAGTTTGACTGCATAGATTTTACTTTCTCAGGCCACCGGTCAAGTTTAGAAAGATCTGATAAAAGCTCTTCAGAAAATTCAGTGATTTTAAAGAACCACTGAGATAATTTTTTTTGTTCTACAATTGCTCCTGATCTCCAGCCCTTACCTTCTATAACTTGCTCATTTGCTAAGACTGTTTGTTCAACTGGATCCCAGTTAACTAATGATTCTTTTCGATAAACTAAACCAGCTTCATATAGTATTCTAAAAAGCTTTTGTTGTTGGAAATAGTAATCTTCATCACAAGTTGCAAACTCTCTAGACCAATCAATTGAGAATCCCATTAACTTCAATTGGTTTTTCATTTGCTCAATATTTTCATATGTCCATTTTTTTGGTGATGTTTTATTTTGCATTGCTGCATTTTCTGCAGGTAAACCAAATGCGTCCCATCCCATCGGATGCATTACATTAAATCCCTGGGCACGTTTGTATCTGGCGACAACATCACCAAGTGTGTAATTTCTTACATGACCCATATGGATCTTACCCGATGGGTAAGGAAACATTTCGAGGATATAATATTTCTGTTTAGATTGATCAATTTCAACCTCAAAAGTTTTTTTATCCTGCCAAATCTTTTGCCATTTTTGTTCTACAACTTTGGGATTGTATTTTTCGATCATTTTAATTTAAAGATAAGAAGTAAAAATTTATCAACTTATGATAAATCAGCAGTGGTTTTTAGTAAACGTGCTTCTTCAAGAATACTAAATTTTATTTTATCTGCTGTAGTAGCATCGTTGCCTTGATCAACCCACTTACTGCCATCAAAACTTTGTTTAAATAATTGAACTGAAATAGAGCTATCAATCATTTCGTCATTAAAAACTTGAATATTTATTTTTATTCGAGTGTCTTCGTTACTAATGTTGTACCACTCAGTAATAATTATTCCGGAATCAGAGTCAACAGATGCCAGAGGCATAAAATTCGTTTTATCCAACGCTGCTCCAAAAGTTATTGACCCGCCAAATCCGTAGGCAGTACCGCCACTCCCTGGTAGATTAAAGTCATCCATTAAATCATCTAAGAATGATCCTGTGTCAGGTGACTCTACAGACCTTCCATGAGACATATCCTTTTCTTTTTTTACATCCGTATTATGACGCTCAACATCTACACCAGCACATCTAGTTAAAAAAAGTACCAGAAACAAAAATGAGAGAATTTTAAGGTTTTTCATATTTTAAGATTTAACGAATAATTGAAGATATATACTAAATTTTAACCCAATATGCTATATCTTCTTTTATCTATATTTATCAATGATTTAATATGTGTTATAAATGTCACTGTTGATAATAAAAGTGTGTCATAAATATAGTTTTCTTTTGATTTTAGCCAATTTTTCAACATAATCGCGAATAGTTAAATTTAACTAACGATCAATTACATAAGAAAGGAAATATTATGAATAGATCTAAACTAATAACAACTACTGCTTTAGCTACAGTAATGTCAGCATCTGCTGCGCACGCTGAGCTATCTCTAAGTGGTTTTTATGCCGCTACTGTAGCTGACAGTGATGGTGGTGTTACTCACGCTACATCAACTAGTTCAATGTATGTTACATACACTGATACTCTTGATAATGGTATGGGTTTAACATTCAACATTAGTGCATCTGCTGGTTGGCATGGAGCTGATGTTTTCATCGATACTGGAATGGGAACACTTGGCTTAGGTGATGGACAAGACTCTGCTGTTGATAAAATGGATGGAAGTCCTGCTATCGGTGGATCATTAAACGCATATGGACCTAGATTCGGTACAGCATTTAACGATGGTGACGCTGCTTCTGGTGCATCTATTATGTACACTTCACCTTCAATCAATGGCTTCACAGTTAAAGTATCTAGAGGTATGGAAGTAGCTTCTGCTGCAAGTACTGCTGGTCTTTGTGTTGTAACTGACGGTACAGACTTAACTCCTAATGCTGTTACTGCAGGAAATGCATGTGCAACAACTTCAACTCGTATCTCTGGTACGGCTGCTGTTGCTGGTCATGACGCTGTAATGTCATACGCTGTATCTGGTTCAGTTATGGGACTTGGTGTAGCTGCTGGTGTATCTTCAATTGATTACCACAATACTGCAACTGCTGACATTGACCCTTCTTTCATGACTGCTTCTTACTCATTAGGTGGCATTAACTTAGGTTATGCTATGTATGATTCTGATGGCACGTCTGAGGAAACTCAAATGGGTGTTAGCACTGCTATAGGTGGAATGACTGTTGGTGTTACATTTGCTGAAGATGATAATACTACAGACACAGACTACATGCACATTGGTGCTATTAAAAGTCTAGGTGCAATGAGCTACTCTGTTGAGTATCTAGAAACTGACGTTTCTGGTACAGATACAGGTGATTCAGACACTTGGGGCTTCACTTACACTATTGGATTCTAATTAATCTTATAGTTTAAGTTTATATTTAAAGCATCTCACAGTATTATGCTGTGGGGTGCTTTTTATTATGAGCCAATTCAAAAATTTTTACTCAACATTTTTAAAATCTGTTTTATCTGCAAAAAGAGATATTGAAGAAATTCAACTTATTGCGGTAAGTAAAAAAAAACCAGCCTCAAATATTATTGATATTATCAATGAAGGCCATTTAGCCTTCGGAGAAAATCAGCTACAAGAAGTAGAGAGTAAGTGGATAGATTTAAGGAAAAATTATCCTGCTACCAGGCTTCATTTTATTGGTTCAATTCAAAGCAGAAAGATTAAGTCTATATTTAATAATTGTGATGAAATTCACTCAATTGATCGCATTAAAATTGTTGAAGAAATCAAAAAACTTGAATCTGAAATGAATACTCAAAAAGAATATTTTCTTCAAATAAACACTGGAGATGAAATTCAAAAATCTGGTATATCTCTATCCGATGCTGATGAGTTTATAAATACATGCATTAGTAAATATGACCTAAAAATTAAAGGCTTGATGTGTATTCCTCCAGTAAATGACGACCCTAGGACTCACTTTAATATTCTAAAAGATGTTGGCAAAAATCACCACTTGAAGTTTTTAAGTATGGGCATGTCTAATGATTATGATATTGCAATTCAATGTGGCGCAACTCATATCAGAATTGGTACATTAATTTTTGGTTCAAGAAGTTAAATACCAAAATGTAACTCTGATGTATTATTTAAAGTAGATAATATTTCAGTTAGATCATGCAAACTTAAAGCAATACATCCCGCAGTTGCAGAATAATTATTGCTTGCAACATGGATAAATATTGCACTGCCTCTTCCAGATATAATTGGATTTTGGTTATGATTTGTAACACAAACTATATCGTATCTATCATCATCACGAAAAAGTTTTTCAGCGCTATCAGAAAATGGAAATTTTATTTTTTTATTGTAATAACTACTACTAGGGTCATCACACCATCCATCTGACGGCGATATTACTTGTAAATGATAATTTGTTATTAAATGTTTTAATTTATCTTTGCGGAATAGAATTTCTGTAACTTGGAAAACCCCTGTAGGAGTACATCCATCACCCTCTTTCTTTTTATCACTGAAACCATTACGGCCAATAGAACATTTGTATTTTTTTCCATTATAGACCAAATAATTATTTTTTATTCTCATGCTCATTATGTATATAATATAAATCAAAATAGA